>CALKAN010000243.1 GCA_937983035.1 uncultured Paenibacillaceae bacterium
ATCTTATTGCTCGACGGCATCTTCATCTTGCAGATTTGGCAGAATCACTGGCAACCCGCCCGCACGGCAGGCGGAATTGTAATAATCCATGCCTGAGGTGACAGTCTGTTCTTCTTTTAAGCTGGAGGTGACTCCAATAACCGGTTTCATTTTCTCTTCTCTCATTCCTTTTCTCTATGACAAAATAACACCAATATATTCAGAGCATTTCTGAATATTGGCATTTGTAACTATTATATTCGAATCGTAGATTCAGGCAACCGCTGGTATTGAAAATGAGCCAAATTGGAACTGCAGCAGCCGGGAGTGTCAAGTTCAATCGCCAGTTTGGCCAACTCTCCGAATGCCGAGCGCCAAGCCACTGCCGCTTTCACAACGATCATCTCAAACTCTTCGGGCTGTATGCCCACGCTTCTGACATGATTAATATCCCACGGTGCGTTTCGCTTTTCAGTCAAAATCAACACAGCGCCATGATTGAGCTCAATCACAGCGGTTAATCCCATTTCTGCTTTCATCCCAGCCATGTAAGGCCCTCGATGCGTATACTTGCCGTCGGACAACAGCCTTACCCTGCCTTCGATCAACACCGGTTCGCCGTGCAGCGGCTCTTGATTATATTTGCGATCCGTTTTGCCGCCGACCCAGCCTTCGAACTTGCCGCCGATTCCTGTTTTCGCAGCATGCCGAACCGCTTCTTCATCCGCAATGACGATGAGATACTTCGGAATTTGATGTTCATACAAATAGCGGAGCACATGCGTGGCATCAGCCGGAGAACCGCCGCCGACATTGTCCGAAGATTCAATCAATACGGCAGGATATTGCTTCTTCGATGCGATTGTTTCGCACGCCTCAGAAACAGAGTGCAATTTGGGCTTAAACTCCTCTTTGCTCAATAATCCATGATACAAGCTCATCCGCATATTGTTTCGCTTTCTCGCGGTTTCGATCGCAAGTTACGATCACATTAAACCCGGCAAACGGAACATCTGAGAAAGCAAAGCCGCCCGTAATGCTAACATTCAGCACTTCCGGATCTTGTTCCATTGCAAACGCTCGCTCCATCAATTGCTTCATCGGCAAGATGTTCGTGTTCATTAACGTTGGAGCAATCAAAACATCGCTTCTGCCCAAACAGCGAACTGGTTCAATTTCGCCTTTGATGCAGCGTATGAGCAGTTCCACGGCTTCCATGGCCCGCTCATAAGCATCAATATGCGGGTAAGTATCATAGCCTACGATGAAGTCCGCATGCTCTGCCATTTCTTCTGTCACGTTTGCATGAAGATCGATCGTTGCAGCGATTGGCATCGAAGCAACTCGCTGGCGAATGTGCCTGAGAAGCCTGCCTTCCACATCTTCGCAATTTTCGCTTACCATCGCTCCATGCAAAATGACTACTAAACCGTCAATGTCCATCACATGTTCATTCAGTTTTTGCAGCATCGTATTTTCGATTTGCGTGAAAGCTTCGCGGGTGACCATGCTGGAAGGCACGGCTTGCGTATAAAAAATAGGAATAAGTTCAACTCCGTTCTGCTTGCAAGCATCGATCACTCCGCCCATAGACGTTCTTGTCTCCTGATAGGCTGACAGGAACGACTCTTTATTGTCATGCCAATCCTGGCTGAAGCCGGACAAATCTGTAAACCCCGGCGCAAACGTATTCGTCTCGTGAAAACATCCAAGCACTCCTATGCGCATTGCTTACGACCTCCGGCATATCGCGTCAATTTCTACGAGCATGCCCGGCGCTAAACCGCTGACAACGGTTGTTCTTGCTGGATAAGGCACGTCGAAATATTGTTTGTACACTTCGTTGAAATCGGCAAACAATGCATGATCAGTAATATGTGCATTAATCTTTACGATATGTCCCATCGTCAAGCCTGCTGCTTCAACGATAGCCTTAATATTTTCCATCGTTGCCCGCGTTTGCCCCTTCATGTCTAAATCTTTCATGATATTCCCGTCTCGATCCAGCGCGCCTTGTCCTGAAATATAAATCCATCCGTCAACCTCGACGGCTTGTGAATAAATGCTTGCTGGTTTGCATGCTTTTTCTGAGATAATCTCCTTGCGAATGGTCATCTTGAATCCCTCCTGTTATCATTGCATCGATCATCAATGCTGTTTTGATGAACTATGACAGCTTAATCAGCTGCCCGCCGTCAACAACTAAGCAATGACCGGTCATGTAGCGTGAATCATTCGTGCACAAAAACACGGCTGCATCTGCGACTTCTTCGGGCATGCCGACGCGATTCATCGGAATGGAGTGCAGCATCGTTTGAATCGCTTGCGGCTGGTCAATCACAGGCTGCGTCAATCTGGTTTGAATAAATCCCGGGCATACAGCGTTTACACGAATGCCCAAGGGTGCCAATTCCAGCGCCATCGACATCATGAGCAAATTCAGGCCGCCTTTGGAAGCGTTGTAATGAGCTTGATCGGCCTCTGCCGCGAGTCCATTTACGCTGGAAACATGAACGATGGATCCTTTCACATCATGTTTCACCATGGTGCGAGCGGCCGCCTGTGAAAGAAGGAATGCGCCTTTCAAATTCACGTCCATGTGACGATCCCATTCTTCTTCTGTCAATTCAAGAAACGGCGCAGGATTACAAATGCCGGCACTGTTCACAACGATGTCGATGGGACCCCAATCATCAACGATCGTTTGCATCGTCCGATCCACTTGATCTTTGCGGGCAATGTCCATCAAGTGCGCTTCGGCAGCAAGAGAAGCATCTTTCAACGCTTGAACAGTCTGTTTCGTCGGCTCCTCTTCAATGCCGCAAACGGCGACGCGTGCGCCCTCTTCTGCTAATCTTTTGGCAATGGCCGCGCCAATGCCTGATGAACCTCCCGCAACGACCGCAATTTTTCCCGCCAGCTTTTTCCCCATTTGCATCCTCCTCTATTTCCTTTATCAATTCGATTCTTCATACCCGCACCAATCCAACATCATTTCCGCATACCATTGAATGAGCTGCTTATAGCCCTCCACATCAATAAACTCATCCGCAGCATGCGCATTTCCGCCCGACGGACCGAGAATAACAGCAGGCGTAGAGCTGTGCAAATTAAACATAAATCCATCGCAAGCAAACGGAGCGCCGACTGCAGTTTTCTTCTCACCTGTAATCCGGCTGCCGAGTTCACATAAATGTTGGACAGCCGCTTGCGCATCTTTCGCATTCATATTCGTGCCGCTTCCGTCAAGATATCGAATTAAAGGCACAATCTCCGGCGGACAGTTTCGAAGCGAATCATATTGGTCCAATCGTTGATTCATAAATTCCATGAACGATTGAAACACTTCATCGCCTTTCATGCCTGGATATCCTTCAATCCAGAATGTGCATGCCGCATCGCCGGGCACCTTTTCCGGCAATTCACGGCTTGGATCTCCCGCTGTCAGTTTCATCACGACGGCACCCGGCTTAATTGCAAACGGCGGCATCAATGCCATGCGTTGTTCGCGATCCTTTTGAAATTGTTGAAACATCTGAACGAATTCAACCGCCGCGTCCAGAGCGCTGACTAATTTCTCGCCGGCAAATCCAATCCCGCTCTTTCCTTTAAATTCTGCTCTCCAGATGCCGCCGCCTAAATGATGCGTCGCCACTTCCAAATTGCTCGGTTCCGGAATGATCGCCAGATCCGCCTCCGTCCCGAATAAGCGGCCGGCAAGCGTGCCGTTCGCTCCGCCGTGCTCTTCATCGACGACGCTTTCAATTAACACGTCGCCCTGCAAGCGAACACCTAATGCGCTTAGACACTGGACGGCCACGCAAGCCGCAGCCATCCCGCCTTTCATATCGTATGATCCGCGCCCATATATTTTTCCATCATGCAGCGTGCCGGAGTACGGGGGAAATGTCCACTTTTCCGTTCCAGCGTAAACCGTATCCGCGTGACCTGAAAAAAGCAGCGATCGTCCTTGTCCGGATCCGTGAAAACGACCGACGACATTCGGCCGATCTTCGTAATTTCTGCCGCTCATGTATGCCGGATGCTGCGTTAATCCTGAAACGCTGTGCAATTCGTATTGCTGAACTTCCGCTCCAAGCAGCTTCAACACGTCGGCGAAATGCAATTGATACGCTTTTTCATTGCCGCGAGGCGGATGGTTTTCACTTTCAATTTGAATCAATTGTTGAACGACGCGAATCGCCTCTTGTTCGTGTACATGTATCCAGTCATAAATGCGTTGTGATAAATGTTGTCTGTTCAATGCGGATCCTCCCCTCCTCTAATTCCCTTTTTTCTTCCTGTCAATATTTCCGCGCGATGCAGTAATACTGTAGAAGAAGCTTTCCATCACACGTCCGCGTTGAATCTAAATCACGCGTCCTCTTGCATCGACAGAAATCATTTGAATCACATGTCCATCACGCACGCCGACAAGTTCATTGTGCAAATTCGTTACGGTGCAGCAGTGATTCGGGACGAATTCCAGCCTGTCGCCAATTTGAAACTGCACCCCTTCCGGCACGCGCACGACGCCATGCTCTTCGCTGAGCTTTTCAAGATAAACGTCAGGATTCCCCTTCAAATATCCGTGCCCCGGCTTGTGCGGATTGACATCCGACGTAATCGTTTTTGATCCTGCATCAACAATCACGGTGCCGGGACGCGGCGTGCTCACGACGGTTGCCAATACAGTCATGGCGCATTCTTGTTCAGTAATGACGCCAGTCGATACTTGGATCGCGTCCCCAAATACATAGGCGCCCGGCCGGATTTCCGTCACTCCAGACTGTTCCCCGATAAACTTTGATGTAGGCGTGGAACCGACGCTGATCTCGCGAATTTCGATGCCGCGCTTTTCCAGCAATTGTTTCGTCATGACTAAACTTTCGGCTTCATTCCGAGCCACAGCTCGTATCTCTTCCTGATCCGTGCGGCCGTACACATGTCCTGCATGCGTCATTAAACCCGTCACTTCAATGCCTTTTAGTTTGACGATTTGCTCCACCACATTCGCTGTTTCTTCGCCGGGTTCCCGTCCGCAGCGATTGAGGCCTGTATTTACGTCTACATAAATCGGAATGCGTCGGTTCAGTTGTTCCCCTAATTCGGACAATCCGCGCGCCACTTCCACATCATCCGTGCTGACCGTCACTTTGACACGCTTAAGCAGTTGAGCAAGCCGCTGCAGCTTTTTGGTTCCGACGATCGGATAAGCAATGAGAATATCTTCTGCTCCGCCGTCTGCCATAATTTCTGCTTCGCCCAACGTCGCAGTTGTTATGCCGGCAGCGCCGTATTTCAACTGCTGGTTCATGATCCATTTGCTTTTGTGGGTTTTAATGTGAGGTCTCAGTCTGACCCCGGCTCGTTCGGCCAGTTCAGCCGTTTTTTTCAAATTGGCGTCCAATCGATCCAAATCGATGAGAACAGCCGGCGTTTCCAATTCGCTTATTTTTACCGCCATCGTTATTCCTCCTGTCCCGCGGCACATATCTTTTTCGGAATGGATGCCCATATTATTGGATCGCATCCGTCACTTTGTCGATCTTTTGCAACGTCTGTTCTACGTCCTCATCCGTATGGGCAGCGGAAACGTACCATAATCCGTTCGGCCGCACCAGCAAACCATGTTTCAATGCTTCTTCGGCAAACCGCGCATATTTGGCTGCATCGCGCTTGTTGAACTGTTCAAACGTTTCTACTTTTTCTTCCTCCGTAAACATCAGATGAAATACAGGCCCAATGTGATTAATTTTGTGAGGTATATTTTTGGAACGCATGATTTCTTCCATTCCATGCACAAGCTGATCCGAAACCTTCTCCATATGCTTATAAGCAGCACCGTTCTCTCTCGTCAACAAGTTCAGCGTTCCTAGGCCTGCTGCCATCGATAACACATTCCCGTTCAATGTGCCCAAATGAGAGATTTGTCCGTTGCTGATCAAATCCATGATTTCGGCTTTGCCGGCAACGATGCTCAGCGGAAAACCGCCGGCTGCTGCCTTGCCCATCGTTGTCAGATCCGCTTTAATGCCGAAATATTGTCCAGCACCTCCAGGACTGATGCGAAAGCCGGTGATCACTTCATCAAAGATGAGCACAATGCCTTTTTCAGCGGTCCATTCTCTCATTTTATTCAAATAGCCTTCCTTAGGAAGAATGCAGCCTGAGTTGCACATCACCGGCTCCGTAATAATTGCAGCGATTTCATGACCATGTTGCTCAAGCGTTTGCTGTAAGACGGCCTCATCATTCCACGGCAATAAAATAATATCTTTTAAAGCGTTTTCGCTTTGCCCGGCAGTTCCAGCAATGGAGCCTGCGCCTGATTGCGCCATGTCCGGCGTTGGAAAAGACGTAAAGACAGCGTCAGACCAGCCGTGATAGTGGCCTTCAAACCGAATCACTTTCTGCCTGCCTGTATAAGCGCGGGCCAAACGCAGCGCAAGCATTACGGCTTCTGTTCCGGATCCGCTGAACGCAGCCTTCTCTGCGCACGGAACCAACTCTACGATCTTCTTGGACAGTTCAATTTCTCCGCGATGCTGCATCCCATATTGCTGCCCTCTCGCTATGGCATCGCCTACATACTGCAGAAGCTCCGGATGGGAATGCCCGAGAATAAGCGGACCATAACCCAAAATGTAATCAATGTATTCATTCCCATCCACGTCGTGCACCCGAGAGCCTTTCGCGTAATCTACAAAAATCGGCATCGGTTTCATCGATGCGCGCAGCGAACTGGATACCCCTCCAGCCAGCGTTCGTTTTGATTCAGCCATGAGCTGCTCGGATTTTTCAAAATTGTACATCTGGATCTCCTCCATCCACGAATAAAAATTTTTTATTAAATGAAACATGAAAACCCATCTTGCGTGAAATTTGGGCAGCTGCTTGCATTACATCAGCCGCCACCGCGGGCAGTTTGTCATCCGGATAACGATGAATCGCTCCCGAGATGCTGATCGCACCTTCCACTCGCCCCGGCGCGCTTAAAATCGCAGCACCGATGCAGCGCGCCCCCTGCACGGATTCTTCATTGTCTACTGCATAGCCTTGTTTTTTCACTTTTTCCAACTCTTTAAGCAGCAACTCGCGATCAGTAATCGTGTTCGGCGTAATAGGCGCAAGCGGTTGTCGATCCAGCCATTGATCCCGCTGCTCAACCGGCATGTCAGCCAAAATCGCTTTGCCGATCGCCGTCGCGTGAATCGGTGCGGTCGAACCGACGGTTTCATTCATGCGAAGCGAATGAGTTCCTTCGATAATTTCTAAATAAAGCACCTGATCTCTTTCTAACACGCCCAAATTCACGGTATCCCCGTACTTCTCGGACAGCCGTTGCATTTCATGACGAGCTTGCATGCGCAGCGAATTGTTTTCCAGCAAATGCCTGGAGGAAACTAACAGCTGATAACCGAGGCAGTACTTTCCTGTCTTCTCGCTTCTGGCGATGTACCCTCTCTGTTCCAATGTCAGCATAATCCGATACAATGAAGATTTCGGCTGCTGCAACCGGTCGGATATCTCCAGCAAACTGAGACTTTCATATTGAGACAACAACTCAATAACATCCAGTGCTTTGCTAATCGATTGAATCGTATAGCGTTTCGCTCGATCGTCTGATGCGTCTGTTTTGTTCATGTTCTACCCAAACCTTTCCAAAAGCAACATTGCTTCGATGTTAGTTTTACTTAGTGAAACCATAGTTTATGTCTGTTAAAAATAATATATCACTTCTCCGTGTCAGTTGTAAATACTCTGTCCAATTTCGCATGTTCGCTTTCACTCATTGAAGCTTATTTTCTCTCTGCGGCTGAGATGCATATGACGCCTCTCTGTCCGCATTGCGGGACGGCAAATCTCGCTCGTCGATCGACGGAGATGCAAAATTGAAATCAACAGCGCTGCTGGGCAAAGCTCAACAAACTTCTCTATAAAAAAACGAATAAAAGCAAAAAAACAGGGTCCTTTGTTGATATAAATGTGGTACTATTAATCAAAGATAAACAGCAGCGTCTTATTCAAGAAAACCTGCGTTTATCAAAGATCAAATTGCAGTTTAACAATGGAGGTTTAAATCGTGAGTCCACAAAACAAAATTCGTCTTGGCATTCTCGGAGCAGGTAACATCGCCAACGTTCATTTGATGCAGTTCAGCAAATTAAGCGATGATTGCGAACTTGCCGCCATTTCCGACGTTTATAAACCGCTTGCTGAACAAAGAGCCAAAGATTTCAACATTCCAAAAGTGTGCGATGACGCTGAGGAAATTTTGCATGACGATGAAATCGATGCCGTCATCATCGCCGTGCCCAACCGTTTCCATGCGCCTTACGCCATTCAAGCGATGGAAGCTGGCAAACATGTTTTGCTGGAGAAGCCGATGGGCATGGACGCGGAATCTGCCAAAGAGATTGTCAGGGCGCAGCAAAAGACCGGCAAAATCTTGATGGTGCCGCATCAGATGCGCTGGGACTACGTCCCGCTCGTAGTCAAGGAGCAAATT
>CALKAN010000244.1 GCA_937983035.1 uncultured Paenibacillaceae bacterium
TATTCCGATCATGACCGTGGTTATAACCGCATAAAAAAACACCCCGCATATGCATGCGGGGTGCCTCTACTGCTTAAATTATATTTCAAAAATATTCAATTCATTCTCCTTGTCGAAGAAGTGAATCTTGTTCATATCGAAAGCAAGCTCCACATCCGTGCCTTCTTTCAAACCAGCGCGGCCGTCTACTTTCGCAATGATCGTTTCGTTGCCTACGCCGTTCAAGTACAGATACATTTCATGACCTAAGTTTTCAGCAACTTCGATGTGCGCTTTAATGATGCTGTTCGGCGAAGCTTCCAAGAACAGCGGCTCTTGATGGATGTCTTCAGGACGAATGCCGAAAACAATCTCTTTGCCTACATATCCTCTGTTTCTCAGCACTTTCGCTTTGCCCTCTGGAACAACTACATTAAGACCTTGTGTCTTGAAATGAACTTCTCCGCCTTCTTCCGTCAATTCTCCATGAATGAAGTTCATCGCAGGAGAACCGATAAAGCCGGCAACAAACATGTTGATCGGATGGTTGTATACTTCTTCAGGGGAAGCTGCTTGCTGAATGATTCCGTCTTTCATGATCACGATTCTGTCGCCCATCGTCATCGCTTCGATTTGGTCGTGCGTTACATATACAATGGTTGTTTCCAAACGCTTATGCAGCTTTTGGATTTCCGCACGCATTTGCACGCGCAATTTAGCGTCAAGGTTAGACAACGGCTCATCCATCAAGAACACTTGCGGTTCACGCACGATGGCGCGTCCGAGTGCAACACGCTGACGCTGACCGCCGGACAAAGCTTTCGGCTTACGTTCCAGCAAATGATCGATATCGAGAATTTTCGCAGCTTCTTGAACCCGCTTGTCGATTTCAGTCTTCTTAAACTTGCGCAGTTTCAAACCGAATGCCATGTTTTGATACACAGTCATATGCGGATACAAGGCATAAGATTGGAACACCATCGCAATATCGCGGTCTTTCGGCGGAACATCATTCACCAGACGGTCACCGATGTACAGATTTCCTTCAGAAATCTCCTCCAAACCGGCAATCATCCGCAATGTTGTTGACTTACCGCATCCTGACGGACCAACCAACACGAGAAATTCCTTGTCTTTGATCTCTAAATTGAAATCTGTTACTGCAGGAGTTGATTCGTTCGGGTAATACTTATAAATATGTTCTAGTCTCAGTCCAGCCACGTAAACTCCCCCTATCAATGTCGTTTAATTTTATTGTAACCGATGCTGGTCTAACTGACCATGCACATTCTCTACAAAAAAATTACTTCCTTTTCGTTATTTTGTACAATAAGCTGGCAATCTTCACTAATACGGCTTGATTAAAATTCCTCGGATCCAGTCCGGTTTCCTGTCGAAATTTCTCCAAGCGGTACAATAGCGTATTGCGATGAATATACAATTTCTTTGCTGTTTCGCTGACATTGCAGTTCAGTTCAAAGAACGTATCCAGCGTAATCATCATTTCTTGATCGATTCCCGCATCTGTCCGTCCAAAAATTTGAACGATAAAATGCCGCATATCTTCTTCGCTTAATTGATAAATTAATCGCTCCAATTGCAATTTCCACGGAAAATGCAAGCTCTGCTCGAAATGAAATTTTCTTCCCAAGTGAACAGATTCCCTTAGCAGCACGGAAGCAGAAACAGCTTCTTTCACCGGCATCATCGGATGTGATATGCTCAGATGACATTCCCCGACCCATTCGCTGGTCAACATATCATGCAATCCATAACATAAGGACTCCAATGACTCATGCAGTTCTTCGATGCTTTCATGCTCCTCTGCCGTTTCCTCGCTCGCTCTCATCACTTCCTCCGGAACGAGAATAAGCCATTCCCTTTCTTTCAATGGGATCAGCAATAGAGAAGAATGAAAGAATGACTCCAGCAGTTTTTTCAAGTCAGAATAAGAAACGCGGGGATGATCAGAGTCCCGATAA
Organism: uncultured Paenibacillaceae bacterium; assembly: GCA_937983035.1. GTDB lineage: Bacteria > Bacillota > Bacilli > Paenibacillales > CALAME01 > CALKAN01. Next base: position 1,962 of record CALKAN010000244.1, read on the forward strand.
ATCATAATTGGAATTTGCAGTGAGTTTAATTTCGGTTCTGCCAGCAGCGCGTTCGGCATTTCTTCATAAGGCGGGCCGCTGTCGATCTGTTTTCCGATCCATTCCCTCAGATGAAGCGAAAAAGTCTCTTCATCCTCATTCGCCCGGTTATGCCTCAGATCATTGGCCTGATGGTAAAGTTTCAGCGACATTTCTACCAACTGCCGTTCCGCAGCACTCACATGTTCCTTTCGTACAATCATAATGTGAATGCGGTCTGCAGACTCAAACAGGCGAAACCAAATTTCGTCACCGGCGTCTCTGCTCCATGTTTCCTTGTCCCATTCCAAAGCAGGCACAGTGTCATATCGAATTTTAGTTTGCAGTATGTTTTCTAAATCTTTTGTCAAGCTTTCCCATTCCATATCGCTTGGTATCGTCTCCTGTCTTAAAGCTTAACAATCATTTTACCACAAACCGCCGTCTTGTTTATACCATATGCTTATGATGTTGCCCTGTATGAACATTTTTATGACTGGGAACAATTAACTTCCCCGTTTCAGCTGACTGCACGACAGATCATATGCAAGTTTGATCCAAGAACATAACTGCGAGGTTCTAGGATTGTTTCTTAGAATCTGACAAAAATGATTTTCGATATTGCAAAGGAGACTGCTGCGTTACTTGTTTATAAACTCTTCCAAAATGAGCGATATTATCGAATCCGACCTCGCTGGCAATCTCGATCACTTTTTTATTCGTTTCGCGCAGCATTTTTTGCGCTTCTTTGATGCGAACCGTGTTTACATACTCCACAAAGGAGAAGCCGGTCGTCCGCTTAAACATCCTGCTTACGTAAGACGGGCTCAAATCAAAATGAGCAGCTACGTCTTGCAAACGGAAACGATTCGAATAATGAGAATGAATGTATTTGATGATTTCGCTGATCTTCTGATGAACGGGGCTGTCGAGCTCCGGGGTCACCCGTGATTTTTCCATATGGTTGCGCGCGATAAACAAAAGCAGCTCCGTCAGCTTTGCCGCAAGGGAAATTTCATGCAGCAACGGCTTATCTTTTTTTTCTTTCAACATGCCTTCCAAGATTAACTCAATCCAGTTTTGCTCATGCAATTCCAATCGCATTTGCGGATTCCCTTGCCAAAAAGGACGCAGCAAAACTTCTCTTTCTTTCTCTTCGATTCCCATTAAGGCGTCTTCATCAAAATTGATTAATATGCGTTCATGATCAGCAACGCCCGTATCAACTGTGCGGTGAAGCTCATGTTTAGGAATAATAATGAGGTCTCCGGAAGAGATGCGGTAAATTTCGTCGCGAATGACATAATAGCGTTCGCCGCTGCACAGATAATAAATTTCATATTGGTCGTGAAGATGCTCTCGTTCCATCGTGTAATGACCCGCTCGCTTGGCCCGCGATACCTGCATCCAACATCCCTCCTGTAATGTCATTGTAGCTTGTATGCTTAAAGAGTGCAAAATTTGCAAACATATTCGTAAAAAAGGCAATATATGCATAGAAATTTACTTAATTTTTCATTACACTGAAGGCACAAATATAATTGAGGTGATGATGTTGTCACGCAAAAAATATGCACTCGTTGGCACAGGCGGCCGCGCCCGCTTTTTTTACCAGGCAATCGCAACAGATTTCAAAGACCGCGCAGAATTAGTTGCCTTTTGCGATATCAACCAAACGAGACTTGATTTAGCGAATGAAATCTTAGCACAAAGCGGTCATCCTAAAGTGCCGACATATAAAGCCGATCAATTCGATGAAATGATCCGCAATGAAAAGCCGGATACGATCATCGTAACGACGATTGACCGCACGCATCATCGCTACATTGTTCGAGCGATGGAGCTGGGCTGTGATGTAATCACGGAGAAACCGATGACTGTGGATGAAGAAAAATGTCAATTGATCTTAGATACGGTCAAAAAGACGAACCGAGATTTGCGAGTAACATTCAATTATCGCTATGCTCCGCACAATACGAAGCTTCGCGAACTGATCATGGACGACACGATCGGCAAAGTGACGTCGGTTCATTTTGAATGGCTGCTCAACACGCGCCATGGCGCAGATTATTTCCGCAGATGGCACCGGGACAAACGCAACAGCGGCGGTTTGTTAGTCCATAAATCAACCCACCATTTTGATCTGGTCAATTTCTGGCTCGATTCTGAGCCGGTCAAAGTGTTTGCATTTGGCGACTTGCTTTTCTACGGACGCGAAAATGCTGAAGAACGCGGAGAAACGAATTTCTATTACCGCGGAACAGACAATGAATTTGCAGAAAACGATCCGTTCGCGTTGAATTTAAAGAAAAACGAGCAGCTGAAGAAAATGTACTATGACGCGGAAAAAGAAGACGGCTATTTGAGAGATCAGAGCGTTTTCGGCGACGGCATCAGCATCGAAGATACGATGGCTGTCACTGTGCGCTACAAAAACAAAGCGATGCTCACTTATTCGCTGAACGCATACATGCCTTATGAAGGCTTCAAAGTCTCAGTCAACGGCACCAAAGGACGAATCGAAATGCATGTCATCGAACAATCTTACGTCAATGCCGGCGGAGACAAAGCGTTGGAAGGCGCAGTAAAAGGCAAACAGATCGTCGTCATGCCGATGTTTGGCGAACCTTATTCTGTGGAGATTCAAGAAGGCAAAGGCGGACACGGAGGCGGCGACCCAATCTTGTTGAACGATCTTTTCGGCGAACCGCAAGAAGACCGCTTTAAGCGAGCAGCTTCCCACATTGACGGAGCGATGTCGATTTTGACCGGCATTGCCGGAAACCATTCCATCCGTACTGGGCAAGCAGTAAACATTCGCGATCTGGTGCAATTTTAACGCTTAATATTATTATATTCTTAAAATGAAGTGATATTTCACCTTGCATAAAGCAAAAGACCTGTGAAGCTTCGTTCAAGTTCACAGGTCTTTATATATGCACATTTTCTTTGATCAATGTTTCAACCTCTTTGTTATTAACTAACAAGCCGCAAATTGACAGCAATTCAAGCGCAATGACATTTTTGTAACTTAATAAGCCGCCTTCTGCAAATTGATCTTGCAAACATCGTTTCAAATAATTTATGTTATCAAGCAACTCCGGTGCATGGCTTTCGTTCTGATCATTGAAATAGAGCCCCAACTGCTCAAACATTCGCCAAATCACATGCCGCTCTTCTTCATCAAATGCGCGGCTGTCATTTTTGTTCAAATAAACTAATCTTCCAATGTGAAAGTTGAGCTGCTGCAATCGCTCCAAATCTTTTTTCAGCTTTGCCATTTCCCGATATTGCTTCAGCCTGAATTTATGGTACCTGAATTCTTCAAATTGAAAATCGACAAGCCGGTACAGTTGATCTGTTTGATGATCCAATTTAGCAAACTGCTTTTTTAATGGTTCCTTTTTGCCGGAATGATTCAAATGCCACTGGAGCACTTCGTGCAGCAAATGATACGCTTTATTGAACAATTTGGGTTTATTTTCTTTAATGATCTCAGCAAAATATGGAGGAAATACGAAATAATTAACGATAACCGAAACGATAATGCCAAGGGAAGTCGTTCCTATGCGTATGAAAAAATTTTTGAGAAAATGGTCTTCAGTGAGCACTAACATGTTCAAAGAGGTCAAAGCAGCGACGACGATCGCATCTTCCCAGCGCAATCGATGACAGACCGCGATCGTAAACAATACAGACAGGGCGTAAGACAGAGGAGCGTGGCCAATCAACCATCCAAACGTCATGGCAAAAGCACTGCCAACAACGGCAGCCGGCAGTCTTGTTTTCGCCTTTTGAATAGACTCATTCACTGACGGCTCAATCGTAACAATGGCAGCCAATACCGCAAAAATAACCGGCCATTTTAAAAGCACGCATATCACGGCCGTAATAAATACAGATATGGCGGTTTTTATCGTTCTTTTGCCTATGTATAAGGATAATCGATCCAATATCATTTATTTGTCCACCACATTCATTGATTTGGCTGAAGCAAACAGAACAATAAAAAAACAAATATAAAATAAAAAAACCCCATGGCAGGAGTTTTTCTGAAAAGAAGTGAGCCATGAAGGACTCGAACCTTCGACTCCCTGATTAAAAGTCAGGTGCTCTA
>CALKAN010000245.1 GCA_937983035.1 uncultured Paenibacillaceae bacterium
CCTTCCGCAATCCACTGCAGCGCGGTTTCAAAGTCAGAAGGAGCATAGGCGAACACGCCTTGAAGCGTAAGCTCATTGCGGACAGCCAGATTCACCGGCAGCTCGCTGCTTTCGTCATGCAATCCGGAAAAAATCACGCGCCCGCCCGGCCGAGCTCGCTCTGCGCACAACTTGCGAGTTATTCCCAGCCCGACGGCATCCACCGATACGGTAAATGGTTGTCCGTCCAGCGGCTCATCCGCATGAACAGGCCGGCCGCCCAAAGCGCTGACGATTTCCAGCCGGTTGGCATTGATGTCTTGCACAACAATCGTTTCCACGCCAAAACGTTTGGCTGCCAGCAAAGTCAGCAGTCCGATCGGTCCGGCTCCGGCAATAAACAACCGGTCGGTCGGATTGAACCGCGCCAGACGCGCGATGTGCACCGCACAAGCCAGCGGCTCGGTTAAAGCAGCCTGCTGCAAGCTCACTTGTTCCGGCAGCGGAAACACGCTGCTGACAGGCACGGCGATATACTGCGCATATGCGCCCGGCAAGTGAGCTCCCAACAGCCGGCGTTGCGCGCACAATTGCGCGCGCCCGGACAAACAATCGCTGCAATTGCGGCATGAAATCAACGGATTCACCGTTACGCGATCGCCGACTTTGCAGGACAGCGCTTTGTCACCGAGTTTAACGATCCGCCCCGAAAACTCGTGTCCCATAATGAGCGGCGGTTTGCGCAGCGAATTTTTCCCAAGGTAGCCGCTCAGTTCAGAACCGCATATGCCGGCATAAGCAACTTCGATCAGCACTTCATCTTGTTTTAATTCCGGCAAAGGCACATCGCGAAGATGCATTTGCTCAGGCCCTTCGTACAAAAGGGCTTTCATTGTGGCTGACATGTGTCTTCATATGACTCCTTTGTTAAAAATTTATCGCGGGCATGCGCTTTCAATCTTGCTCCGGCAAAATCGCAATGACGTCGATTTCTACTTTCATATGCTCTGGCAGCTGGCTGCCGACCGTCGTCCTCGTCGGATACGGCTCTTGGAAATATTCTTCATACACTTGATTAAAAGCTTGAAAATCAGCTAAATCATGCAAATGAACCGTCGCCTTGACGACATCGTCCAATTTCGCTCCGGCAGCTGCAAGCACGGCTTCCAAGTGTTGAAACACCAGCCGCGTCTGCTCCTCAATCGTTCCTTTGACAATTTCACCAGTCTTCGGATCCAGCGGGCCTTGACCTGCCACAAATACCATTTGTCCAATTTTCAATCCTTGCGAATAAGGCCCTTTTGGCATCGGAGCTTTGTCTGTCATAATCTGCTGTTTCATATTTATCCTTCCTTTCTGATTCATTCATCACTTGCCAATCCGCACCAATCCATCATCATCTGGGCATAAAATGCGATGAGCTTATAAAACGAATCCAATTCAATGTATTCGTCTTCTGAATGCGCATTCCCTCCTTTCGGACCGCATATGATGACGGAGGAATTCGAATGCAGGTCAAACATAAACGCATCGCAGGCAAACGGAGCGCCTTGCACGGGCAGCTTCTGTGAAAAAACTTCGCCGGAAAGCTGTTCAAGCCATGGGACAATCTGCTCGGCACGGCGCGCTTCCATCCCGGGAAGAAATCGAATTAACCGTTCGCATCGCACCGGCCATTCTGACAAAATTTCATCTTCATCCGCATGCTTCTTGTAAAAATCGATCAAGTCCTGCATCAGTTCGTCTTCCGTCGTTCCAGGACTGCACTGAATCCAAACATCAATCGAACAGGATGACGGCGAGCGGTCATAAATAGGGTAAGCGGGCGATCCGGCCTGCATCCCTTGAACGTATGCTGGGAAATCGCCTGCTTTATACCACTTGCTCAGAGACGCTTTCTCGGCATGATAAGATTGATAACGTTTAAAAATGTCCAAAAACCTCGCCGCAGCAAAAACTGGGTTCGCCATCTTCTCGCCGCTGAAGCCTCTGCCGGAAGTTCCTTCATATGTGAAGCGAAACATGCCGCCGCCCTGACTGGCCGGGCAAATCGCCAAATTCGTCGGCTCAGGGATGATCGTCAGTTCTGCCTCGTATCCTTTCAATCGACTGGCAAGCGTGCCGTTGGCTCCTCCAAACTCTTCATCGACTACGCTTTCAATCCATACGTCACCGGCGAGCGAAATGTTTAAATCATTCAAAGCTTGCAATGCAGCCATCGCAGCAGCCATGCCTGCTTTCATGTCAAATATGCCTAATCCATACTGCCGCCCATTGATCACTTCTCCAGAAAATGGATCTGCGCTCCATTTGCCGATGCCAAGCGGAGCGGTATCCATATGGCCGGAGAACATGATCGACCTGCCTGAACCGCTTCCTCGCTTTATTCCTGCAACGTTGGGGCGATTGCGATAATTCCTGCCGGGAAGAAATGAAGGGTGATCCATAATGCCGCTGACTTCCGTCGGCTCAAATTGATCCACTTCCATCCCGAGCTTCTGCAAACGACTTGCAACATAAGTTTGAACTTCCCATTCATCTCCGTCCGCATATCGGTTCATGCTCGGCATGCCCACGAGTTTTTTGTTCTGTTCAATCAGTTCTTGCCTGTGCTGCTCGATCCAATTAGAAACTTTCTCCCGGCAATGTTTCATGACGTTTGTGCGCTGGGACACGGTTAATCCCTCCCGTCTCGCAAATGTTCAAATACGCGTTCATCGTTGCTTGCATGCATCTGTTGTTCGCTTTTGCTTGTCATTCTGCTTCCTCAATTTGCCTATAGAATGCGATTATTTTCATTTAAAGCATGTGCGGCCTGGTTATCAATGGAATTGTGCGCATGGCCTGCAAACAAATTATCGATCACGACAACCGTTTCGCACTCCGCATTGGCATAGAGCAGTCTGAATCCGTCTTTCACAATATTGCCGCTCACGATCGCTCTTTTTACGCGTTCCAACCGGATCTGATATCCAGACGAATCCGTGCCGGAAATTTTATTGCCGGAAATGTTCACGTCCCATTGTCCAACGATGCGAATCGGGGCATAATTGCCGGTCAGCCTGGAATCGATGAACAAATTGTTGTTGATGTTCAGCTCTCCAGTCATTACTGTGCTGCTCGCATTGATATACAACCCTTCGGACGCGCCTTCAAAATAATTGTTTTCAATGCGGACATTGCGGTAATCAACATCAGTTAAATAATCATAATGATTCGTGCAAGACACGTAAGCACCGACTTGGATAAAACGACAGTTCGTAATTTCCACATCTTGAAACTTGTCGCTTAAATACGCCCCGTATTTAGAATTGATGACCGTGCATCCGTCTACTCGTATATTTTTGCAGCGGGGATTAAATCCGGCTAAGCCGGTATTTTCTGACGTACATTGAATAAAGTCCACGTACTGTGCGTCGACATGCGTGGAAAAGCCGGCATGCCAAGTGTTTTTCGAATAACAGTTCATCACTTTAATATATCGATTAACCCCGAACAACTTGCCCTGCTGTCTGCCGGTTGAACCGTCCATGAATCGGTATGAGTGGCCGGTGTTAAACATATGCCTGCCGCCCTCGCCGACACAATTTCGAATCGTGCCGTACATGGAGCAATCTGCAGTGCGGATTTGATATTGCACCGTGCCTCTGCTTGAAGTTGCCCTTGGCTTGTCTTCCCCGTGGCTGCCCGCTGAGGAGAAATATTTCGAATGGAAATGAACATTGTTTTCGGCAAGAAAATGATAACAGCTGCGAAATTCCAATTGGGTCATGTCGATATCAATGAATGCGCAATCTTTTACGACGATGTTTTGCCCGTATGTAAATCCGACGCCGGAATCGCCGTCGCCTTCGCCGTTATTGATGCGGCCGCGGCCTTTAAACGTAATTCCTTGCAAAGTGATATTTTTAATCGGATGTATTCGGTGAATTCTAGCGCGATTAGAGATCAAATAATCTTCATGGACCGCACTCTTCAAGCGCACTTTCGCCGGACTCAAAATTTCATCTATGATGACATATTCCCCTTGCTGCGTGCCGTAGCTGCTCACTTCCTCCCACTCGAAATCTGAAGTAATGATGAGCAAATCCCCTTCAGCCAAGCCAGAAGCATCCACTTCCAGCACATGTTGATCGCGATGCACATCTGCAAGCAATGGAATGCCGGCTTCAAAGGTGCCGAATGCGCCTAAAAAATACTTGTACACGACTCCGAATCTGTCGGTGAAATCAAAAATCGTCGCGCCCTTCACGCCGGTGAGGGCGATGTTCGAATATTCAGGCCCGCTCATCATGAGCGTATTTATTCCTGTGAACTTATAGCTTCCGGCAGGAAAAAACAATTCTCCCCCGCCTTGGCCGCGCAAATAATCAAGCATAGCCTGCACGCGCTCTGTCGTGTCCGTGCCGTCAATGAGCGCAGGCTGCAACGGCGCAGGCGGGTGCAGCGCATCGATCCATTTGCCGTGCATCGCGTGAGAAAGATGCTCCGCATGTTCTCGAATGCCTGTCAATTCGGAAGCGGTTTCATTCACGGCCCCGACAACGCTGGATTTGTCTGTTGTAATAAGCTTTGACAGATCTCCGATTTTGTCATGCGGGTTGTTGGTCGATGTTTCCGAATCGCCGGCATTCAACGAATGCATCAACCCTCCGGAAGCGATCAGCGCGCCCGTGACGCCGAACGCTTTAATCAAATTTCTGCGGCTGATTTTCTTTGACTCGCAGTTCTTATTTGATTCATTGCTCAATGATCGTCCCCCTTCCTCTAAAAAATCATGCATGCTGCTCATGCTCCGGCATCGTCAGATTTTATTTGGATAAGACAATCCCGCACATGCATCATTCATTCCATGATTGTCATCATTTGCTGCTCGAGACGCAGCATCTTTCTGCGCAGCAATGCCGCTTCAAGCATAAGGCATTCATCCGGCCGAATGCTGTACCGGTTACCGTCAAAGCTAATGATGCCATACTCAAAAGCATTCAAGCCGTGCTTCCGAAACGCAGACTCAATGTCCTGGGCAATGACCCCGACATGGTACCGCGCCTTTTCTCCTTTTTCTTTCACCGCATCGATAAACTTATATTGCAAGTAATTCACTTCTTCCCAAGCGTCAAGCACCGCATTCGGAATCGTCCCGAGCTCAGTCTTTTCATTGCGGTCTGATGTTGTAATGACGCCTCCAGCTGCGTAGACGTCGGAAAAACGCCTGGCCGCTTCACCGAGCGATGCTGCATTGTCGACTTGCGGACGCACAGCGTTCCTCGCATACAGCACTGCGTAATTACGTTCAAACAACGCAACCGTTTCATTCCCGCTTCGGAGCCGGACAGGCTGTCCTTCCGCCCCTCTAATATCCGCTTGCCCTTCTGCAGCCAAAATCGAACCGCGTACGCGCATGTTGCTTGCCGTCAAATCACCATTGATGTTTAAGCTTTTTGCCAGTCTGTTTGCGTCTGAACTCGCCGGCGCCAGCAGCGTGTAATCGTCCGAGCCAATATGAGCCGTGCGCAGGCGTGCGTTAAAAGCTTCCAAGACCAAATTTTTTGTGCGGGCTGTCGTGGAGATCGGACCGTAATAATTCGATTCATGAAGTTCGATCGGTTCACCGCTCGATGACAAACCGCCGGATCCGCCTTCACTGTGGCAGCCGATAAATACAGCCCGGTTCACGCGGTCCAATTTAATGCAAAACGGCTCCCAAGTTGAAAACCTGCAAGAAATAAAACGCATTCCCTGCAAAACACCCGAGGCATTGCCGGCCAAGCCGTCGATCGACATTGCTCCGCCGCCGGGATCGGTTAAATAATCGCCTGTCGCGTCGTCCCGTCGATGCTTGCTGTGATGATTCGTTCCGTAAAAGGAGCAAGCGACAGCGGTGACATCCGATGCACCAAAATTGCCGCGCCGGTCGTTGACCAAAATTCCCAAACCTTCATCATAATAATAAGTGCTGTAACCTTCCCGACCTTCCTCCGGTTTGGCGCCTTGAATTTTCAATCCCCACTTGCCGCCTTGGGTGAATACTCGGAACAGCGTTAACCCGTCGGTTCCATTATATACGGTCCCTCTGCTGTAAGGATTGCCGTCCAAATCTTTGAACTCGCTCATAAAGCTG
>CALKAN010000246.1 GCA_937983035.1 uncultured Paenibacillaceae bacterium
GACCTCGCCCGAACGAGCGGTGAAACTGATCCCTTTGAGCGCTTTTTTTCGCTCTTCCACCGTCGGAGGCGGCAGCGGCTTCGTTCGCGGCGGAATGATGTAAAACGGCTTCTCGGGCTTGAATTTTTCAACCAAATCAGGATCTCCGTCTTTAATGTTGTAATCTCTGATCGGCCTTTCTGTAATATAGGTGAAATGCACGTTTTGAAATTCGATGTCCCCTTTGCAAGCTGTGATGCGCTTCGCATTGGGCGGATTTTTAATGTCCGGCTCGATATCGAAAATTTCGAAGATGCGTTCGATATTGGCCATCGAATTTTGAATCGTGACATTCACTTGCGAGAAGCGCTGAATCGGGCCGTACAACTGTCCTAAATAACCCGTGAAAGCAAGCAGGGTGCCCACGGTTAAGTTTCCGTTCAGCACGAACATGCCGCCTGCGAACCAAATGATCAGCACGCCGATGTGATTGAACATTTGGCTCAATGTGCCGAGCGTGTTGGACAAATTGTGAGCATTCATCGAATACTGGAAATGATGGTCTGCCTGTTTGTCATAACGGGCCAGCTCTTTTTTCTCGCTGTTAAACGCTTTAACGACGCTGATGCCGGCGATGCGCTCTACGAGAACGCCGGAGATGCGCTCCAACTGCCGGTGAACGGTTCGCCAAGCAAATCGGATGCGAACGTTTAAATTGGTAAATGTCAAATAGTACAACGGCAAAATCCAAAGCGACAGGAGAGCGAGTCTCCAATCCATGATAAACAACATAATTCCGGCAAAAAGGATTAAAAACAGGTCGACCGCAAGGTTAATCACCCCGCCCCCAACTAAGTTTTGCGCGCCGTTGACATCGTGAAGCACCCTGGAGACGATGCTGCCGGTCTGTCTGCTGTCATAGAAACGCTGCGACAGTCCTTGAATGTGAGCGTACAACTTGCGTCTTAAGTCTCGAGCCATCGTGTTGCCCAAGCGGGCAGCGGCAAAGTTTCGCATGAAGTGAATCACCACTCCGAATGTAAACACAATACCGAGCACGCCTACAACCTTTTGCACGGTCCAAAACTCTGATTTTTGCGTCAACACTTCATCGACCATGATCTTTGTCATGTACGGGACAGATAACGGCACGATGAATTGCAGCATGCCAAGCAAGACGACGAGCAAAATGCTGAAGCGATATGGTTTTACAAATTGCCAGTATTGCTGCATTGATTTTTTTCTCAACATTCGGGGGTCTTCATTCTTTGCCGACGGGCCAGCCTTCAATTTTCTCCACTCCCTTTTTCCTCAATTTTTAAGTGATTTCAAAGTGTCACAAACAAGGATACAATGAATAGCAAAATCACTCCATAGATTTATATACCATAAATGATGGATTATTTTATCATAGGGCTTGTATGAGTGGAGAACGCAAAATGGCGGGAGTTTGAAAGTAAATGTAAAACGAGGGAGTTACAGGAAAATGATGATGGAAGCGGATGTTCGATTTGACAGGGAGCCTGCATGGATCAAATCTTGCATGCGGGGAGCGAACGAATCATAAAGGCCGCAGGCATGCAAGGTCTGAGCATGAAGCTGCTGCATGCTGCCGCCCGAAACAGAAGACGGCTTCATGCAGCAAAGCGGACAGAGCATTGAAAATCGTCATGCCATGATTTGCGAGCGTTAACGAATCGCACGCGGCGCGCGGGTGCCGGCAAGCCGGCTCACGATAGACTGCCGCTCATGTCAGAGGGAGAGCTGCAATTGTTTCGCATCGGATTCATCCAGTTCAAACGTTTGGTCAATCGTGCCCCCGTCATAAAACACGACGGCTTGGCCGGGCGTAACCGCTCTTTGCGGTTTTTTGAACATGACGACCGCTTCGGATGCATCCGTGCCCGGCGTAATCTGAACATCGACTTCTTGATCGGCTTGCCGATAACGAAATTTCGCGGTGCAGGAAAAAGATGCCGCAGGCGGCTCGCCCAGCGTCCAATTGACGGAACTAGCTTTTAAACCTTTCGAATAGATGGCCGGGTGGTCTCTTCCTTGCACGACATACAAAATGTTGTTTTTCAAATCTTTTTTGGCGACGAACCAAGGTTCGCCGGTTCCCGATCCCCCGATTCCCAAGCCTTGCCGCTGTCCGAGCGTATAATACATCAAGCCGTCATGGGTGCCCTTATACTCGCCGTCAAGCGTGCGAATTTCTCCTTTTTGCGCAGGCAAGTATTCGCTTAAAAACTCTTTGAAATTGCGCTCGCCGATAAAACATATGCCGGTGCTGTCTTTTTTCTTCGCGGTGGCAAGCCCAGCTTCTTCAGCAATTCGGCGCACTTCATCTTTTTGCAAATGTCCGATCGGAAACATCGCTTTGGACAATTGATAAGGGTCAAGCTGGCTTAAGAAATACGTTTGGTCTTTATTCCGGTCAACGCCGCGCAGCAGCGCAGGACGCCCGTTT
>CALKAN010000247.1 GCA_937983035.1 uncultured Paenibacillaceae bacterium
ATCAGCCGGGATTAGCGTGTTACGGTCCCGGGAGCAACGGATGGGGGGTGCAAACGAATCAGAAAGCGTTAGCGGCATTCGCCATGGCGCAGGCAGCGGAATCTTTCGATCCTTTAGCAACAGGGATGACGCGCGAAGAAGCGAGGGAGCTGGCGCTCGCCATGCTGAGGTTTTCTATGCGAAGCCATCTCGTCGGAGATTACCGCTGCACGGACGGCACGAAATGGGGAAACACTTGGATCAGCGTTCTCGGGATCGAGCGAATGATGCATGGCATCGAAGCATTGTCCCCTTATATGACTGAACAAGACCATGCATTGCTGAAACAGGTGCTGATTTCGGAGAGTGACTTTTTGTTAAATGAGTATGAAATCGTGGCCGATGTGGATGCGAGGACGGGAAAAAATAAGCCGGAGAGCAACTTATGGAACGGGGCCCTGCTGCATCGCACGGCATTGATGTACCCGGATGCGCCGAATGCGGAAGGATATCGCGAAAAAGGTTCGCAGTTTTTGATGAATGCGATTTCCACATTAGCGGATTTGAACGATGAGCAAACGGTTTACGACGGGAAAAAATTGAAAGATCAGCTCGTCGGCGCCAATTTTTTTGACAGTTTTGCTTTGCATCATCACGGATATTTGAATGTCGGTTATATGGTCATATGTTTATCCAATGCGGCCATGCTTCACTTTATGTACCGCCAAAAAGGGGAGAAAGCGCCCGAAGCGCTGTATCATCACTTCAAGGAATTGTGGCAGCTCGTCAAAGGGATGACGTTCGCAGACGGCAGACTGATGCGCATCGGCGGCGACACTCGCGTGCGCTACACGTACTGCCAAGAATATTTGGTGCCGTCATGGCTGATGGCCCGGGATTTGTACGGAGATGATGAAGAGCTCAGCGCCATGGAAGCGGGTTGGCTGAAACAGGTGGAGCAAGAGATGAACTGGAACGGCGACGGTTCGTTTTTGTCTGATCGGCTGCAAGGATTGGCGAATCGCTCTCCGCTGTATTACACCCGGCTGGAATCGGATCGGGCAGTATGTTTGTCAATGGGGATGGCATGGAGCGAATTGGCACGGCAAAGAAGCGTGCCGCAAGAAGGAAAGACTGAGCGTTCCCAAGCGCATGAGCCGGTGCACGCATGGCATGATGAGTTTCACGGTGCTTATTTCCATCGCAGCCGCACGCGCGCTGCATCCTGGGTATGGGAAGCTGCGGTCCAGCCGCAAGGTTTGTGCCTGCCGCCCGATGCAAGCGACATGGCGGAATGGAGCGAAAATATGGCCGGCACCATCCGCGGACTCGGACGAGTCAGCGGACAGCGCAAAGGAGCGAACGGCGGGGCGGTATTTGCAGGAGGCTTTATTACATGGGGAGAGACGATCGCTTATACGATGATGAATTTGGCAGAAAGCGACGCAGATGAAGACATCGCCCGCAGCCAATTTGTCGTCGCTGCGCTGCCGGACGATACCCATATGGTCATCTTGCAATACATGAAAGCGCTGGACCGCAGAAGCTATATCCAACAGCTGCAAGGACTGCATTTGAACATGCCGAATGATCTGTTTAACGGCAATGAAAGAACTTATTACAGCGAACATGGCGCGCACGTATTTGCAGGGGTTGGAAGCCCGAGAGAAACGGTTCGATTAGGCTCGAAATGGGTGAATGTGGACGATCGCATCGGTGTGGTGAACGCATACGGCGCGGATGAAATATTCATCCATCGTCCGGGTCAGCGAAACATCGGCTTAAAGCCTTCTGTGAAAAATGGGGAAGGAGAAGACTCGTTGTATGCGGATCAAATTTGCGGACCGTTTGCGGAAGGCGTGCGGTCGATCGATGCGAATGAAGTGCTCTTGGATACGGGCTACCTGATTCAATCAGAGCAGAAGCGCGCGCAGACGAAAGCTTATGCAGACAGAAAAGATCTGCTGAAAAAGCTGCTGCTGCCAAATCCGGAAGTTCGCGCCGTGCAAGTGAAAGGAACAGACGGGGACGTATATGTGCTTCTAGCGAATTTCGGCGCTGAGCCGGTTTCGATTCCTGTTCCTGTTCAAAGAAAGGAGCGGCCGATCGATGTTGCTGCAGGGCAGCCGGCTGTCAAGCGGGGAGAAGATTGGCTTGCGGAAATCGGCCCAGGCGAAGGAAAGCTGTTACGCATCAGCACGGAATGAGGGGGAGCGAGGGCAGCGTTCAACGAATTTCCATCGCGGACTGCACGAGCGGACTATACAATGAAGGCCGGACATGGTAACATGGATTTCAATAATGCGCATTATGAAGCGCTTGGAAAATGCATCATCAACATGCATGGACGTTATCATTTTATTTTTCGAATGGTTTGACATCATAGGAGGCGTAAGTGACATGGCAGACTATTTAGTAAAATTGTATGATCTACCAGAACTTCATCCCGTCCTGGAATCGATGGAAAAACAAGGCGTTACGATTCGGAGAGCGCTGACGCCGGAAAAGCATCTCGTCACCCAATGGGTGAAAGAACATTTCAGCGACCATTGGGCCAGCGAATGCGAAGCGGGTTTGGCGCGGCATCCGGTATCATGCATCATCGCAACAGTTTCTGAAAAGCAAGAAGATGGCAAAGAAAAATCCAAAATGGTCGGCTTTGCTTGTTATGATGCGACGATGAAAGGATTTTTCGGACCGACCGGCGTGGATCCGGAAATGAGGGGCAAAGGCATCGGCAAAGCGCTGCTGCTCGCCTGCATGCATGCGCTGCGTGAAGAAGGGTACGGTTATGGGATTATCGGCGGCGCCGGCCCTGTGGAATTTTATAAGAAAACTGTTGGAGCGATCGAAATTCCAGGTTCTTCTCCCGGCATTTACAAAGGGATGATGCGGTAAGCTCAGCCGCTCTATCGTAAACGAAAAGAAAGTGCATCGCGCACTTTCTTTTCGTTTTATGCAGGAGGATTTGGCGTCGAGGAGCGCTGCAGACATGGTGCAGCGTCATTGCTTCGCTTGAACATATTCTCATTCATCGCGCTGCTCATCGAATCCGATATGTGTTGCATAGGACTCAAAAATTTTAGCAGCGATCGGTCCAGCTCCCCAAGCTCCGAATCCGCCTTTAGGAATGACGACGGCAACAGCAAGCTTCGGATTTTCAACGGGGGCAAAGGCGATGAACACAGCATTGTCCACCGTTTGTCCGCCATATACTTGCTGAGTGGATGTTCCGGTTTTGGAAGCGACTGTGAACGGATATTCCGACGGCGCCTTGCCGGTCGCCATCTGAATCGGCGTCACGTCTTTCAGCCATACTTGCGCCATCGCATCATGCACGAAATCCCACCATGCTTCATTTTTCAGTTCCACCTCATTTAATATTTCAGGTTCAAACCGTTTGACAAGGTCTCCTTTATAATCTTGGATTTCCTTGACGAACTGCGGACGCATTCTTTTTCCTTTTGAGGCGATGGTCGCGGCAAACTGCGCTAATTGCAATGCCGTATATTTGCCCATTTGTCCCCAAGCAGCAAATACAAGCGCAGACTGGGCGCTTCCTGCCGCTTCTAATTGGTAGTAATCTTTCAATCCTCGGATTTCTCCCGGCAATCCGCTCCCGGTTGAAACGCCTAATCCAAACTGTTCCATGTATGCATCCCATATATCCAGTCCTTTTGTTCCGTGCTTTAAGTAAAGCGCGTTTCCGATTTGCGAAGCCATGAATGTATTCGAAGATCTGACCAGCGCACTGAACGGAGTGACGGGGCCGTAAGCTAAGCCGTCTGAGTTGCTGATGCTTGAACCGTCGCGGCCGAATTGAAAGACGCCGGTATCTTGATAAACGGTATTCGTCGTAAACAATCCTTCATTCAGTCCGACCAATATGCTTAACGGTTTGATCGTCGAACCGAGATAAACGAGGGATGAAGGATGCTTGGCTCTTTCCTCATACGTTTCATAATGAGGGAACGATTCGCTGATCGTTCCATTTTTAAACCGAGATTGATACAGTGCATAGTTTTCCGGAGTGATCGAGCCGTCCCGCCATATGTTGGGGTCATATTTCGGATAGCTGCTCATGGCCACGACATTTCCCGTATCTACTTCCATCGCGACTGCGAAGCCGGTCGTCGCTTCAGGCCCGCCGTAACGAATAAAGAGCGGCTCTTCTCTCATATATTGCAAATGCTCTTCAATCGCCCGATCCATGTCCAGCTGCACGTTTCGATTAATGGTCAAAATCAGATTATGTCCTTTTACCGGCGGAACGATTTGCGCGTCTCCCGTAATTTCGCCCGCAGCATTCCTCGGGTACGTTTTCCTTCCGTTCTGTCCTCGCAGCACTTCTTGGTACATAAATTCGAGTCCGTCAAATCCTACATTTTCATGATTTAACGCTTGGGAGGCGATATGAGGCTGCTTATAATAATCCAAATATCCGCTTTGATTCACCGCGGTGTCAAAACGACGCAAGTAGCCGACGAGCTGCACGGCAATGCCTTCGGGATCATAATTGCGGATGCTTTCTTCAACGACTTCGATGCCGGAGTATTTGTCGCGGTTTTCCATGAAATAAGCGACTTCCTTGTCCGATAAATCGAGCTTAATGCGCCGCGGCACCGATCTTGGATTTCGGATGTAGTTCAAATCCATGCGCCGGATAATCTCTTCCTTCGTCAAGGCAGGGGAGTCCGGCTTTCCGAGTTGACGGAAAAGTTGTTCCAGCTCTTCCGCCAGTGCAGCGGCGGATTCGGCAGTGGTGCCCGGTTCAAAGCGGAAATAAAGCGACTGAGTGGCGGTGGAGTAGGCAATGGCATGGCCGTTCGCGTCATAAATATTGCCGCGAATAGGCGGGATCGGCACCGTTGTTGTGCTTAGATTGACTTTTTTCGCTGCCAGTGATTCGCTTTCTACGAATTGCAGAAAAGACAACCGCACAATTAAGATGGAAAACAGCAAAAATACAGCGAAGAAAAATATATTTAAGCGAAGGGCGAACTGCCGACGCCGTGATCTGATTTTTTTCCGTTCTTTTTCTACGTGGATCAATTCCATGACAAACGACCCTCCCCCGAAAGTAAAATTAGGACTATATAATATATAGACGCAAGAAAGAGGAAAATGTTGGATAAATTGAAACGGTTTTGGATGAAAATTTTCTTTGAAAATTCGAGCCAAGCAGCCTTGTTTCGACAACTGTAATTGACAACGTTTTCATTTATTATTTGTTATAATGGAATCGAGCTTGTCCAATTTTTAGCAAATGCATTTATTCATGCAGACTGAATAGTTTGGGCTTGCTTGGGGGTGATCGTTCAACTGTATACGTAAAAGGGACTGTGTTCATGAAGCCGGGAGCAAACATGATGCAAATGATGAAGGAGGCATGGTGATGGATCAATCCAATTCGAACAAAAAACGTCCGATCAGCAGGCGGCAGCTGCTGGCGACGCTGGGAGCGGCGGGCATCGCGCTTGGAGCAAAGACGCTGCTTCCTGAGAAAAGTTTGGGAGCGACAGTCACGGGATCTACTTATGGGAATTTGCTGTCTGATGACCCAAAGAATCTCAACCGTGCTGGAGGCGGGGCGCCATTTTGCATAATACACGGTTCTGTCGAAGAAATGAAAGCGGATTCTAAATTAAAATCCGGCATGTTGACAGCGACAGCAGGGTATTTCGAACCGGGTGACGGCGGGGCGTCCTATTACTTGATTCAAGACAGTCAATTGCCGGAAGACGGCGGCAGCGTCATTAATCTCAACAGCGGTTTGCAGGCGATTCTCGTTCCGGTCGACAGCGTGAATTACAAGCAGTTTGGCGCTGTCGGGGACGGCGTCAATGATGACGGCGTGCAAATCAAAAATGCGCACAATTTTGCGAATGAACATGATCTGCCGGTCGTCAATGAGTCGGGGGAATATTGGATTAAGCAGACGAATCTCATCAACATTCAAACGAACGTGCGCTGGGGTCATACGAGAATATATATTGATGAGCGTTACAATGAGCGTCCGAATCCGAGATTTCAAATTACGAGCAAACGCGCCAATATTCCCATTGTTCTTGACGCCTCGACGAAAGCATCGCTGGTTTCCAAGTTGAGACCGGGAACGACGATGCTGCCGGAGTTGGCAGATTATAAGGGCAGCTTGATCATGATCTGGGACGAGAATGATATCATTGCCGCAAGATACGGCTACAATTCAGGCAGGCGCAAGGAAGATTTATTTTATATTGAAGAGCATGGCCGGGTGATCGGAGACATATCATGGACGTTCAACGGTTACACGAGTCTCATTGCTGTTCCTTGCGATGAAAATTATTTGATCGTAGAAGGCGGCACGTTTTTGTTGACGGGAGAAAATGGAGGAGACAGTTATGAAGGTTATTTCCACAACGGTATCCTGATCAATCGCAGCCGGACGATCATTCGCAATCAATGGGTTGGTCTAGCGCCCGGGAAAGCAGACACTTCTTACAATCCCCGCCAAGGGTTTTATTTCTTCAGAGACGTATACGATGTCTTGCTGGAAAATGTGCGCTTAATTCCGTTTGAAAAAGATCGCCAGCCTCCGGGTTATGTCCTTCCTGCAGGGACGTACGGCATCGGCGGGGCCCGAGTGATGAATGCCACGTTCAGGAACGTAAGCGCCGAAGGATCGAAAGTGCATTGGGGCGTGTTCGGCACGAATATATTTAAAAATTTCCGCGTAGAAAGCTGCTATTTGAATCGAGTGGACGTGCATTTTCATTGTTGGAACTTGTACGTAAAAGATTCGGAGATCGGTTATCGCGGATTTACCGTTACCGGCGGCGGAGACTTGTTTATTGAAAATACGAAGCGTTACGGCAATACATTTGTTAGTTTTCGCCGGGATTACGGCTCAAGATGGGACGGCAACATTCGGCTCAAAAACTGTCGTCTCGTGATCGACAATGGAGCGGGGAATGCGTATGCGCTCGATTATAATCCAGCAAACTTTGATTACAAATATGAGATCGGGTACGGCCGGACCATTAAGGTCGATGATTTCATCTTTGACTATACGGGGCTGCCTGACACCAGCGGAACATGTGAAATGATGCGGATCGCATCGTTTTCGAAAATTTCAGATACAGGCGACCGAATTCATTTTCCGAAGACGATTGAATTCAGCAATGTATCTGCTGTCGGCAGAGACAAAGGGGTGCGCTTGCTGCGGATTGCCAATCCGTACAGTTTCAAGCTGGAAGAAGCGGGTGGCATGGATGGTCAGCGCGTTATTTCCAACTGTTACATGCGTTTTGAAAACATTCACTCTGAAGTTGTGCCTGAGCAGACATCCCAAGCGAGCACCCATGTCAATTTCTTGCTGAATGCGCTCGGATCAACCCCTTATGACGATGAACATGCGCTTTATCCTAAGATCGACTTCATCAATGTCGGAGAGTTTTTTGGGCATTTTAAAGGCGCCGTGGCCGATGTTTATTTCAACCGCAGCACGATCAATTGCGTTGACGCGTATGAAGGCGGACCGCTGCGCGGACGCATCGTCTTCGACAATTGCGATATTCGAGCGAGAGCTGAATTCAGTGATCGCAATTTCTATCATTTAGGCACGATGCTGGGCGTGTATTTTATCAACTGTACCGCGCATGCTCCGATTGTCGGCGGCGTTTCGCGCCCGGATTTGCTGCACTGGTATGAATTTATCGAAGTGAATCGGAAAGTGGCTTATAATCATTTGAATACGAAACTGTCGAAGGAATTGATGGACTATTTTGCGAACAACGGCAATCCGCTGCGGCCGGAATTTATTGAAATGTTAAAGAGTCATCATCAAGAGGAAAGCGTCTATATGGCGAGACGTTACGGCAAAACATCGGAGCGTCCGGATCCGAGTGCATTTCGTTCTGAGCCAGGGTTTGCATATTTCGATACAGATTTAGGCAAACTCGTCGTTTGGAACGGTTCCCAATGGGTTTCGCCGGTGTAGATCAGCAGATTTGAAGTGATCGATGATTGGTTTTGGTTCGGTGTTCGAAAAAGTCAAAGCCCCCAAACATGACTTTGCATGAGATGGGGGCTTTGCTTCCATTGATGTTGCAAGCTTACTCGCATTCGAATCCGGCTTCTTGCAGCATCATCGCTAAATTGCTGCGTGCTGCAGCCACGCGTTCGTCCAACTGCTCAGCCGTGAATGATTCCACTCGGCCGTCGAGCCGTTCGACGATGACCGGTCCTTTGAAATCAGCTTCTTTCAGCGAAGCGAACAGGGCAGGGAAGTCAACGTCTCCTTCTCCCGGAATCGGGAAGTCTAATTCGGCGCGTTTTCCGCGATGATCTTTAGCGATGAATGAAGCGAGCTGATCAGCGATCAAAGGCAAGTCTTTAACCGTGTCGATCCCTTCATAGAACTGAACGTTGCCGGGATCATAGCTTGCTTTGACGGCCGGGGATCCGATCAATTGGATCGTTTCATTCAGCTCTTTCGCTGCCGCCGTATTGCCTGTGTGCGGTTTCAGCGATATGATGAGTCCGCGTTTCTCCGCTTCTTTCGCGATGAGTTTGTATTTTTCCGCAAAAGCAGCATTGATTGGCGCCATTTCTTCATCGCTGATCGGTTCATCCGGAAACCGGCGATAGCTGGTCGTTCCGAGCGACAGCATTTCTTCCACGCCGAGTTCAACGGCGAAATCCATGCGCCTGACGGCTGCTTCCAGCGGTTGATTGACAGCGAAGGCATCGGTGCTGATCAATGTTACCGGCTTCAAACCGTATCGCTCCAGCAGTTGGAGCACTCTGGATGCTTCGCCGGGCAGGGCATCGTTAAAGACAGGCTGCCCTTCGTGCGGCAGCCCGATGGAAACGTAACGATAACCAGCCTCAGCAATGCCTTGCAATGCACGTTCAAATGGGAAGCCGGAGTACGGCCATGTCATGCAGGCTAGTTTGATCATGTGGAACTGTACCCTCCGTTAAATTGAAATATAGTTGTGCAGCATGACGTCTGATTGCAAATCGTTCGATCGCGCAGACATTTAAAAAAATGATGATGTCTGGTTCGCGCAGCGTCATGCGATTGAAATTAGTAAACCGCGTTTAGTTTTTGGCAAGGCCGCGGATGGCGCTGTAATCGACTTCGACTTCGCGGCGCTCTTTCAAGGAACGATAGGTTGCTTCGGCGACCGCGATCGTTTTCAACCCGTCTTCCAAAGAGATCAGCGGCTCTTTGTCATTGCGAATGCAATCGATGAAATGGCCGTTTAATTGCGTCCACATGTCATTTTGGGTGAACGTCGTGCGGCGTTCCGGATTGTCTTTGTCTTTCACGCGCACTTCGCCGTTGTTGTTTACGACGGTTAAATTTTCGGCTGCGACGCCGGTCATATCATATTCCACGCGCGTCACCCATGGCGTGCTGACCTGAGCGATGCCGCCGTTTTGGAAACGGAGAGAAACAGTGAAAGCATCAGCAACGCTTCCCGGCGGGAGCAAATAAGTGCCGCCATATGCGAATACGGATTCGATTTCTCCGCACAGCCAGCGCAGCATATCGTAATCGTGCGATCCGTGAGAGAAGATCGGCCCTTTTGCTTTCTCATCGTCAAAGTACCAGCTCGGCGTGGAGTAGTAGTGATCTCTGTATTTATCGTAAACTTGTGCATTCGGATCTAGAAAATGCGTGCGCAGCGACCAAGCTTGGATCGGCTTTCCTGCATCTTCGCGAGACAGCGTTTCTTTCATCATGCGGTAAGCAGGATCAAAACGAAGCGGATAGCCGACAAAAGCTTTCAAATGCGGATGCTTAGCCCCGGCTTCAGCGATGATGGCGCCGTCTTCAACAGAGGTGGCCAGCGCCTTTTCGATGAATAAATGTTTGCCTGCTTCCAACGTTTTGACGGCTGCATCGACATGCAGGAAGTCAGGCGTTGCGACCCAAACGGCGTCTAAGTCATGTTCGAGCAGCTCTTCATAGTGATCGTACACGGTTGCCCCGCCGAGTTCGGCAGCCAGAAGCTCTGCTTTGTCGCGGGATCGGTTTTGCACGGCGACGACCTTGACGCCAGGCAGCTGCTGCAGCGTGCGCGCATGCAAAGTTCCCATTAATCCGCATCCAATAATTCCAACTTTAATCATGTGAATAACCTCCTTATATATTTGAATCATTGTGTTGGCAAAATATTTATGCTGCTTCTTCGGATCGAGCGATGCAGGACGAAACATTCCGCCGGAACATGTCCAGCAGCTCAAGCTGGATCAGCTTTATCGAAAAATGGAACTGTTTCAGTCAACATTTAAACGTTGACTTTTACGTTCACCGGCATGCCTTTGCTTTCGTACATGGACCAGATGACGCGGTGTGACAGCATGGCATCGCGGCCGTCTGTTTCCGGCGTTTTGTCATAAACGATGGAATCCAAGAAATGATCAATTTCATACGATACGTTTCGTCCAGGCCATTGTTCTGCATCCGGTGAAGGCTTATACAAGATTTCGGAACCTTCGCTTGTTATCGCTTCAACTTCCCACATGTTGTTGCTTAAAATGAGCAAGCCTTCAGTCATATGAATTTGATATTTCGCCGGCGGTCTTCCGATCTTCGTGCCCCAGCTGCACGACAAGCTTCCAAGCACGCCGTTGGCAAATTTGATCGTGCTGTGCGACGTGCCTTCGCCTTCCAGCCAATCAGTGCCGTTGCGCGTGCCAAGCTGAAACACTTCTTTCGGTTCGCCAAACAGCCATACTAAAATATCGATGTAGTGGCATCCGTGGCTGAACAGAACGCCTCCGCCGAGCGTTTCTTTGCGTGCAAACCAAGTGTTCGGCATTGGCGGCAAGAAAGCATTGACCCAGCCTTGAGCATGAATCGGTTCGCCGTATTTGCCGCTGTCAATCGCTTCTTTCAATTTGCGCACCGCAGGCAAATATCTAACGACGTATGCAACCATCAGTTTCACGTTGTTTTCATCAGCGGCTTCAATTAATTCCAAGCATTCTTGCTCGCTGTTGGCCAGCGGCTTTTCCACCAAAACATGTTTCCCTTCGGAAATCGCTTTCATTGCTTGCGGATAATGCAAATGATGCGGCGTGCAGATGCTGACGGCATCGATTTCATCCAAGATGCTTTCCCAATCAGTGGCGTATTTGCATCCCAACTCGTCGGCTGTTTTTGCTGCCTTTTCCTCATCCAAATCAACGACATATTTTAATTCTGAATGTTGTGCTCTCGCATAAGCATGAGCGTGGGCAAGGCCCATGTTCAGGCCGACGACAGCAGTGCGAACTTTTTTCACAGTAAAACCTCCTTGACCTTTTTAAGAATCGTTTGAATAATCAGACAAATGTTTGAGAATGAACGCTTGCAACATTCAATTTCAGCTTCATGATCAATCGTTTCAATATGCAAGCTGACCGATATTCGCGTCGACAAAGGTTTGCAAACCTTCAAAAAATATTTGCTGATTCTACTATAAACGGAAATCAGGCTGCAATCTTTACCTATTTCAACATGAAATTTGCACAATCTGTCCATCTGCGCTCGTTGGTTGAATTCCTGGCTGACTCTTTGCTTGGAGCAGGAACTTTTAGCGGAATCGTGGTATGATAGGAGCAAGAAAATGATCTGAAAATTTGCTGCAATGATCGAAGGGGCCGAACGCAGGCTTCCATATTCATGCGGGGGGAAAACGGATGGGCCGACG
>CALKAN010000248.1 GCA_937983035.1 uncultured Paenibacillaceae bacterium
GCTCGCTCCGGCTCCTGCAGCAATTCGTCCGCCGGGCAACAGTTTCCAGTCATCAAGAATGTAGCGAAACTTCTCTTTCCATTCTTTTTGTTTTTCCGGCGTTGCCTCTACAGAGGAAATGGCTGCTGCCAGGCGATCCCACATTTGGGCCGGTGATGTCTCTATCGTTAACGTCAAGCTTCCGATATCGGATTCGACGATTTCTCCGCTGCGAAGTTTTACTTTCACGGAATCTCCATTTCTTTCGATGACTTCGCCGACTTCCTTCGTCGGAAATTTTGGATCATCTTTCGTTAAAACGAGAACGACGTCTCCCGCTTTGGTCTGACGCGTGTCCGGATTTTTCAAAGCATATCGATCCAAAAAAATCTTCTCGCTTAGTCCCTCCAAGCGGCTTGTTTCAACTGTTTGCATCAACCTAACCTCCAATAAACATTGTCTCGGGTCAAAAAACCACAAATATTCATAATTTTCGGCCATATTTCGCAAATATGGCCGTTTTATAACACAAGGGATTATTGCAAAAAATCGGCTATGAAAATATTATATGTAAATTTACAATATCTTGTGTCAGGTCTTGATTATACAATACAATATATTGTGTTTCGAATCAACAAGCTCTTCAAAATTTCAAGCTAAATAATTTAAGCATTCAAATTTCTTTGTTTTTCTCGCGTTTTCTCATTTTTTTAAAATGTTGTTTTGCCGCAATCGCGTTCGGCAAAGTTGAACAATCTTTTTGACAATCGCAAATAGAACTGTTATTTTAAATGACAACGATAGCTAAGAGAGGAAAGAAATGCGATGATTTTATACAATGGCGCACTCGTCGCGAAAGAAAACGTATGCATCTCATTTGAAGACCGCGGTTACTATTTTGGTGACGGCGTTTACGAAGTATTTCGCATTTATAACGGTCAATTATATGAAAAAAACGCTCATCTCGAACGATTGGAAAGAAGCAGCCGCGAGATTAAATTGCAGCTCAATTATACGCTGCCCCAAATTGAAGAGATGCTCGATCAGCTTTTGAAGACTGTAAACGTGAACGAAGGAACGCTTTACTTGCAAATTACAAGAGGCATCGCCCCGCGTTCGCATACATTCCCGGAACATTGCTCTCCGACATTGCTCGCTTATGTCACTCCGGTAAAACGTCCGCTGGAAACGATTCGAAACGGCATCACGGCCATCACCCGCGATGATTTTCGCTGGCTGCGCTGCGACATTAAATCGCTCAATCTGCTGCCAAACACGCTGTTAAAACAAGAAGCTGTCGAAAACGGCGTCCATGAAGTGATCTTGCATCGAAACGGCATCGTCACCGAATGCAGTTCATCGAACGTCATGATCGCAAAAGACGGCATCATCTATACTCATCCAGCCAATCATCTGATTTTGCACGGCATTACCCGTTCCGTCGTGCTGCGCCTGGCAGAGCAGTTAAATATTCCAGTTAAAGAGCAAACGTTTACGGTGGACGAACTGTACAATGCCGATGAAGCGTTCATCACCGGCACTACCGTAGAAATTACGCCCGTTCTTTCGATTGACAATCAATCTGTCGGATCAGGCGCTCCAGGCGAAATTACTCGAAAACTGCAGCACGCTTTTGAAGAAACGATTCAACAATGAAATGCATGAAACATGCCGTTAACAAATCGGCGCGCAAACGGATGAAAATTCCCATCCCTTTATTCCAAAGGATGGGAATATTTTTATTCTGCTCAAACAGCCTGTCCGTTATGCTCCATTATCGGCGCAAATTAAACTGCTCATTACCGTATTTTTCCTCAACCAATCGTTTCGCATAAGCTTTTTCTTCTTCGGTAAGCTCCCCCGGCTGCAGCTGAATGGACATCCCTTCCTGAATGCCGTGATAAAAAGCATCCTCTACTTCAACCAAGTCAACCGGATTCATGCCGCGCGCACGCCGCAGATCGTTAATCGCCACCGCTTTAGACGCGAATGATTTCTTCATCCGCTCCCGAATGCGTTCATTCGGAAAACGCAATACGTCAAACAACTGATCCGCATTCAGTTCAATCAAAATCGAACCGTGTTGCAGCACAACGCCTTTCTGCCGCGTTTGCGCGCTGCCGGCCACTTTGCGGCCTTCAACGATCAGCTCATACCAAGACGGCGAATCAAAACAAGCCGCAGAACCGATCGTCGCATATTTCGCCTTTTCCTCTTCTGTCGCCAAGCTGACCATCTCCGCTTGCAATTCCAACCGGCGGAATCCGTACAGGAGCCCTTGACTAAGCACGCGATAAGCTTCAACCACAGACTTGGGCATGCCGGGATAATCTTCTGAAACGATCATGCTGTAAGTAAGCTCCTGATCATGCAAAACAGCCCGCCCCCCTGTGGGACGGCGCACAAAACCGAGCTTATGGCGCTCTAATGCCTCAAAGTCCACTTCTTCCTTTGCTTTTTGAAAATATCCCAGAGATAACGCCGGGGGATCCCAGCGGTAAAATCGAAGCGTCGGCGGCACTTTGCCTTCGCTGTGAGCTGTCGCTATCGCTTCGTCTACGGCCATGTTTTCTGCCGGCGACGCGAATCCGGTGTTGATAAACCGCCAAGTCATAACCATGCATGTCCCTCCTCGATCCGAATAAAGCCATGCCACCTTGTTTCCTTGAACATCCGATATGAATGCTGCAAACTGATCTATCAACTTGCAATGAACAAAGATTTCTGGCATGGTTCGCACACGCAAACATCACCTAGCGCTTCCTGCTCCTATCATTTTAGCATATTGACGCAGTGAAGAACAGCTTGCCTGCAAACCGCATGGCCGCATGGCTCGTTTAGAACTTCCCTTCCTGATGCGGTCAAGTTATGAAAGGCTGCTTTTTCGTGCATACTAATTTTATAACGAAATGATGGTTGCTTTGATGCAGCTAAGGAGTGATGCCAATGCATGAATTCGAACAGCATGAACGAGCAGTTCCCGTTCATCCGCACTTAAATCTTTCTTTTGAACGCAGCGCGTGGCAAGATTTCTCTGCTAGAGTGCAATCGAACGGACCTTGGGATCATTGGAAGCTGTATCAATTAGCTTATGAAGCCGAACAATCCGCGCAAATCCAAAACTTTGACGATTTGCTGTGCCTTTCGCATTTATCGCAGCTGGAGCCGATGCCTCATCAATTAGAAACGGCAAAGAAAGTGCTGAACGAAATGAGAGGAAGGGCCATTTTGGCAGACGAAGTCGGACTCGGGAAAACGATTGAAGCAGGATTAATTCTTAAAGAATACATGGTGCGCGGATTAGTGAAAAAAGCTTTGATTCTCGTCCCCGCTTCACTCGTCTTGCAATGGGTGCGGGAGCTGAATCAGAAATTCGGCATCAACGCCGTCGCCCAGAAAAAGGCGTACATGTGGAATCAATACGATGTGATCGTGGCGTCCATGGATACAGCCAAACGCAATCCTCACAAAGAGCACATTTTGAACATCGATTACGATATTTTAATTATCGACGAAGCCCATAAATTAAAAAATAAAAAAACGACGAACTACCAGTTTGTCAGCAGCATTCGAAAAAAATATTGTCTGCTCTTGACCGCCACTCCCGTGCAAAACGACATGAAAGAATTATACAACTTAATCACGCTCTTAAAACCGGGTCAATTAGGCGGCCAAGGAACTTTTCAAAGCAATTTCGTGCTTAGCAAACGGCTGCCCAAAAATGAAGAGCTGCTGAGAGAAGAGCTTTCAAAAGTGATGATTCGCAATCGCCGCAGCGACGGCAACATTCATTTTACGAAAAGGCACGTGCAAAATGTGCTGCTGGATTTGTCAGAAGAAGAAATGCAGCTTTACGAAGGCGTGACCCGTTTCGTGAAAGACCAAGCGAAAGATCAGGCGTTCGGCGCTGCAAGCATGCTGTCGCTCGTTACATTGCAGCGGGAAGTGTGCAGCAGCAGGGACGCAGTCTTCATCACTTTGGTCAACATGTTCAAGAAAACCGCAGAAGACTCGCCGGTGCGTGCCCGCATATGGGAGCTGGTAGAGAAAATCAAGCAGATCAAAGCGAATACGAAAGCGGAAAAAACGATGGAACTCATTCGCGGAATGGAAGGCAAAGTCATCGTATTTACGGAATATCGGGCGACCCAAGAATATTTGCTGAACTTTTTTAAGGAGCACGGACTGACGGCAGTGCCGTACAGAGGCGGAATGAACCGAGGCAAAAAAGACTGGATGATGGATCTGTTTCGCGGCAGAGCGCAAGTCATGATCGCGACGGAAGCAGGCGGCGAAGGCATCAACCTGCAGTTTTGCAATCAAATCATTAATTTTGACCTGCCGTGGAACCCGATGCGCGTGGAGCAAAGAATCGGACGCGTTCACCGCCTCGGCCAGCAAAATGATGTGCATATTTATAATTTATCGACGCGCGGGACGATTGAAGAACATATTTTGCGTTTATTGCATGAAAAAATCAACATGTTTGAGAGAGTGATCGGGCAGCTGGACGTCATTTTAGAGCAGTTTGAACAAGAAACATCACTGGAAAAAAGCTTGTACAAAATCGTGCTGGAATCGGAAGATGAAACGCAGCTCAAGCGCTCCTTCGATGAGATCGGAGACACGCTGCGCCAAATCCAGGACGGCATCATCCAAGATTCCATGCAAGGACAAGGACAAGGACAAGTGGAGGCAAGTCCATGAACAAACAGCAAATCCAACAATTCGTTCACCAATATTTAGAAGCGACCGGCTGCACCATTTTGGAAAAAAGCCCGGTTCACGTGAAGGTGAAGTTGTCTCCAGATGCGGACAAAGATTTGACGAACCGGCCGTATTATTGGAATTTCGTGGAAAGGACAGGCGCGGAGCCGGAAACGATGACATTTACGTTTGTTTTTGACGAAGAAGCGTTTGAAACTTCCCAAAGCAATGCGCCTCCGTCCGGCGGACAGCGAATCCGTGCAGCAGGAAGCCATGCTTCAGCAAGCCGGGCACAACCTGGTTCAGCGCAGTCCAATCCAGTGCAGTCCGTTCATTCTCCTGCAGGCCCCGCACAAACCGGCGCCTCAACGCAGCATCCCGCACAAACGAGCGACAGCATATTAAGCAGATATTTAGGCATCGTCCCTGCTGCGCAGCGCACGCTGCATGAAACGCTCCATTACGGGTCCTCGCGTCTGCAGCAAATGATTCGCATGGTGAAGCAGAAAGGAAAATTCGTGCTTTTGTTTGAAGAACCGAATGATTCCATCCATCCCGTGACACAGACGAAAGAATACACGAGCTGGCTCGGCGCCAATTACAAAGTGGAATACGCTTGTGACATGAAGCGCTCAGAGCTTTACTCCTTAGGCATCTCTTTGTCTACGGGAGAAATTGTGACTAACTTTCAGGAAATTTTAAATCGCAAACGACTGACGCCGAGGCTCCCTGCCCGCACCCATCTAAAAGAAACGATCTCGATCGCAAGAGCCGTGCAACAATTGGAACGATATATCGAAGCTGAAATCTTCAAGCAAGACCACAGTTGGTCCTATGAAGCCAAGGAACGAATGGAAGAAGAAAAAGAGCGGATTGAAAGTTATTACAAAGAAATGCTGGATCGCGTCGAATCCGAGGAGAAAGACGAGGTGGCGGCGGAATACGAAAACCGGCTGCAAGAAATTGAATGGCAATACCAGCCTCATATTACAGCATCTGTCATTAACTGCGGCATTTTTAACTTATTCGAAGATACGCTTCGACAAAAATAGTTTTTAGCTGCTGACAGGTTGTAACAAACTTTTCCTCGCAGATCGCATAAAATAGAAATCAATTCATAGACTGATAGTGTCTAGACGAAATTGATTATCCAAACAGGCTGGTGAGTATATTGCTGCAGAGGAATAACAAAATGATCCCATGCGTCTTTGCTGTTTTATTGCTGACTGCCGGAATGATGCCCTCTTCCCTGTCCGCGCATGAAGCCGTCATGCCCGCATCTGAGAAATTACATGATCAAAATGCCGTTTCCAGACATGTTTTTGCCAGCGCTGCCGATACGCCCGCGCAACAAGCCCAATCATCGACTGCAGCGGCGCCGTCGGCGCAGCAAATCGATCAGTGGATCAAGCAACTATCCAGTCAGTCTTGCTGCTCTGATTGGACGAACGCTGACTGGACAAGCGTTTCGCTCGACCCTTATGCGCATGCGCAGCTGATCGAGCTTGCATCCGCTGACGAAACGATCGGCTACTTCGTGCTGTCTGCGGCTGAATCCGGAGAATGGGTGCTGACCGAGTATGGAACCGGCCGTTATCCGTTATTCGGCATTGAAATACTGTATCGCATGCTCGCGCAGCAAGAAGAAATGACTGCATCACCGAGCAGCGATGCCAAAAATGCCCTTGACCCTGCGGAAACCAAAGAGCAAATGTCGGCTTGGATCCATGAAAGATATGAAGCGGAACGATTGTACTTTAACGCCTTAGAAGCCGTTTGGGCGTTGAAAAAACGCGGCAGCGGGGAAATTATCTATGCGGATGCGAAAACAGCCGAGATGTATCCGCTTGATGCATCTATTCGAAACTTGCCTGTATCTGCCGCAGCGGATGGCTGGCCGATCAATGCGTTGGAAAATGTGCATGAATCCGCTTATGAAGCAGTCGATCCTTACATGCACATGCATTGGCTGACGTCCGAGCCTGAACAAGCCGCAAATGCGAAAGAACTGCACAACATGTTGCAGCGAGATTCTTCCGCCGTTTATGTCGCTCTAATCTATAACGGCCTTGTCACCGATCCATGCGCGGTTACTGCACTCGTGCAAACTGAAAGCGACGCATCGAGGCAGCAAGCGCAAGCCGCAGCACAAAGCCTGTCGCGCGATCGGACTGCTTTTGTCGGCATTGATAAATACGGCACAAAATATGTCCCTTTCTCTCTGCTGGCAGAAAAGGGACACGTGTACGCGCCATAGAACGGGAACGAACGCCGCATATTACGGATCGATGTTTTTGTTTTTTCTTTTTTGATCTGCCCACATGCGCAGAGCCGTCGGCACCATGCCAAACCAAAGCGTTGGCCACGGCTCTTTTGCTTTTGTTTGTTTTCGTCCTTGCTTCCTTTCTTCCTTGGGCGTGTCCAAATACTTAACAAACCGTTCCGTTAAATCTTTGACGATATCTTGCAATATGCATCCCTCCTTGCAAGTTTAATGTTTCGTCGTCTCTGAGCGCCTGATCTGCAGCAAGCCTGGCCTGAACAAGTCTTTTCTTCCGCTTATGTTATTATTTATTTTGTAATCATTTCCATCATTTTAAACCTATAAAACAAACCCAGCCTAAGCTGTCTTGCTCAAGCCGGGTTGTCATGTCAGCGATCATTTCTCATTTTTAATTCATCGTCAGACTGCATCTCACCGTGCTGCGGCCGGATCCACTGCCTTGATTAAATGTTGTCCCGGCCCCAGCATAAACAACTGATTGTCCGTGCTCTGCGCAAGGTAGCGCCTGCTGCCTGAAACAATGACGTAAACGCTTTTGCTTTCTGGATCAATCATGAAGAACCGCCCTTGAATCGTTCCGTATATATAGCCGTCATCGCAAAATTCCATAAAAGCATCTCGATACGTGATGCTGCTGTAGCTGATGTTGAATTTCGCTTCATCATATATCACTTCGTCCAATTCCGGATCATATATAAACAGGTGACCTTCTGCAAAGCCCCAAATATTGCCGTCCGGTCCGACGATCAGTTTCGTAATCGCTCTTTTATCCGGAACGGGAACGAACGTTTTGACAAGCTGGTTCTGCTCAACGTCCCAAATGAACATCTTTGCTTCCGGCTCCAGCGGTTCTGCATCGCCATAGCTGTTCCAAACTGACGAACCGCCGTACAAATATCCGTCCTTATAAACGAGAGAAACTAAACTTTGATCCGGAATCGGTTCATAAGTTTCCAATCGTTTCGCGGACAAATCGTAAAATGCCAGTTTCCCGGTCCGATTGTTTCTTGCCGGAACGGTCACCGTAACTAATGTTTCATTTCCACCGCGTTCGATCACTTCTCCGGCATAAACGCGCTCCTGATCATCATCGCTGGAACTGGTCATGGAATAGAGCCGCGCCGGGTTTTGAGGATAGCTGTTATTGAGCAAATTCCAAGGCTTGCTCGGATCATAATGGTGCATGATCACTCCCGGATAAACAGGAATAAACACTTGATCCTCTTTATAAGGAATGAACATCTCGGATTGATACAGCGTATTGCCGATCCCAACCATCCGTTCGGTAATTTGTGTTAACTCATTCGTCTTAGGGTCAAATTTGGCATAACCGCCGGATGTGTATCCGGACACGTAAATCGTTCCGTCATTGGCGCTGCCGATCGCATGCACGGTTGAAGCATCTGAACGGACATGCAGCGGGATCAGTTCGTGCCGCTCTTGTTCAAAATTGTATGCAAACAGCACGCCGTCATTTTTCAGCATGATCAACGTATCGCCGGGATAATCCGGATGATTCAACTGCTTGATCGTCACCGATAAATAACTGCCGGGCACGCGCACGGCCGGCAATATGCGATATGAGGTGTCTTTTTCTAAATCATAATAGGCCAGCCAGCGGTCCGTTTCTCCATTGTAAGCGGCATAATATATAAAGTAAACTTTGTTGTCTCGCGGCGGAGATACTTCACGCGCTTGGTTGTTTCTGAACGTTCCGATGATCGCATCGTTATCGCCTGCATCAAACACAAGATTCATCAAGTTCGGAAAGCTGCCCATGCCGTCTTGACGCTGCGACAATCGTGCATAAACAAGCCCGTCATAAGCATCCAAATCAAAAACAAATTTATACACATCGCTGTAATTAACGTTATTGTAAATAAGGGGAATGCTTTCTCCTGCCCATTCGCCTGTGGTTCGATCAAATTTGCGAATGTTCGCCAACGGCGCCAATCCGAAATAAACTCCGTCATGCACTTCGTCGTATGCGATGGAATGCACATATTTCATTTGATCCATGACCACGCCCAGATCGCGCCATTCATTCGTTGCAATGTCATATTCAAATCCTCTTGCATAATCATCTTGCAATCGTGCGTAAGTGCCGCCGTATATTTTGCCGTCAGGCGTCGACACAATATCATATACACTATGTCCTGGGTGCAGGATCACATTTAAGTTTTCAGTTTTCCCCGTTTTTGGATCGTATCTTGTCAAAATGCCGTTGTTGTATCCGACGGTGTATACATTGCCGTCCGAACCGATCGTTAAACCTCTGACGATCGTATCTGGCAGCGTCACTTGATCCAATACTTCAAACGTATCCAAATTAATTTTCGCCAATTGAGCAGAAGCGCCGTTCATCGTCATATACATAATGTTTGTGCCGTTTTCCACCGTGTATGCCGCTCTTGATGCGACCACTGATTCGATCGGCGGACCAAAATCTTGAAGCATCATCTGTTTCCCTGTCGTTAAATTCAGCGCATCCACGAAAACCTCCGTCTCTTGGGCTCTTCTAGTGGAAAGCGCAATTCGAATCGCATGCGTTCCTTCAGGAATCGTATACGATCCGCTTGCCGAATGCCAGTCGCTGCTTCCTATGATCATGAGCGGCCCGATATCCATCGCATCGGTCAAGCTGATGCTGTCCGCATCATAAGCATAGACGCTGACACCGAGCTCGCCTTCCATGACACGAAACTGACCGGACAGTTCGATCTTCTGTCCAGCTTCCACGCGAATCGGCTGGCTCATCAGCACGATCGGCAAGAGCGGATTGCCTGCTTTCATGCGCAAGCTTCGGCCCGAATAAGCATCTTCTCCGCTTACGAGCGAAATTTCATTGCCGTCTGCGTCTAAATTGAGCCCG
>CALKAN010000249.1 GCA_937983035.1 uncultured Paenibacillaceae bacterium
ATGGTAATTGTTTCGTATTTTAGTATATCAAGGTTTATCCTCCTTTTGGTGGTGTAATGTTTGCCATCGCATCCGTTTTTTTCCATGAAAAAACCCGGCTTGAACAGCCGGGAGTGAATGGATGGCAGTGATTACAGACCGAATCCCCATGCGCGTGATACGATAACTAAAAGAATGAACAGTACCAAAATGACGCCAGTCGTTGTAAATCCGATTCCGTGTCCGTAACCTGCTCCGCCAGCGTAACCCATATGCTATTCCTCCTCATAAAAGGTTCGTTTTAGTGGTTGAGACATATTCATCTCAATCACATAATCCAACATATGTAGGAAAGGCGGAGAGTGTATGGACGAATGTGCATATTGAGTTAAAAGGGCGAGTACCTATGCGATGCGAAGATGAAGCTTGATCCGGGCATTCGCCGTTCCGCAGCGGCCCAGCAGAACATACGATGGGCATAGAGTACTGCATAAGGGGAAATGCCTCATGAACAAATACGGCTGGATGGCGATTGTGCTCGTTCTTTTTATTTTGTTAGTGATTATATTGCTTTGGCAAAGCGCGTAAGCGCGAAATAACCGTCCGCATCGTGCTTGATTCGGACGGTTATGCTGCGTCAGAAGCCTTTGTATTGCGGCTCCTCCTGCTCGAGCTGCATGACGCGGTTGCTGACGTCATTGATAATCAACTGGGTTTGTTCAGCCGCTCTGGCGAACATCGCTTTGGCTTCTTGGTTTTGCGTGCTTAATGCAAATTGTTCCAAGCTTGCTTGCGCGCTTTTTAAAGATGCCAGGCATGTTTTCACGTCTGTGCCTACGGTCAAATTCCTCACCTCCTCTGCCTCGCTTAACTTTCCCGATGTGATTTGCATTCATGAATGTCAATAACTGCTATCGGGAGAAAGCTGTGCAGGCTCATAACCTTTCGCTGAATTGCAAATAAATATAAACACAGCACTAAGAGTTCAGTTGGAAGGAACGGAGGAATGAACGTTGGCGAACAAACAATTGAAAAAGGCTATGCCTGTGCAGCAGAAATATCAGAAATTGGCTCAGCAAAAAGAACCGCCCAGACCGATTTTTAAAAACTGCGTGCGGGCATTCATTGCCGGAGGAACGATCTGTTTGATCGGACAAGGAATCATGGAAGCGATGGTTCACTGGTTTCACTTTGACGAAAAAAAAGCAGGAGATCCGACGGTTGCTATTTTAATTTTAATTTCCGTTATTCTGACCAGCTTAGGCGTGTACGATAAAATTGCGCAGTGGGCAGGAGCGGGAACGGCTGTTCCTGTCACAGGATTTGCGAATTCACTTTGTTCTTCCGCGATTGAACATCGCAGCGAAGGCATCGTTCTCGGCGTAGGCGGGAATATGTTTAAGCTTGCAGGATCAGTGATCGTATTCGGAACAGTGGCGGCCTTCATTATCGGCATCATTCATTGGCTGCTCGGCGGAGGGGGGAGTTAAGCATGCTGCTGGGACACCGTACTTGGAAATTTGAGAATCGTCCGGCCATCGCAGCTGCAGCCGCAGTCGTCGGTCCAGAGGAAGGGGAAGGGCCGCTCGCAGACGATTTTGACATCATTCACGCAGACCCGTATGTGCAGCAAGACAGCTGGGAAAAAGCAGAACGCGCATTGATGGAAGAAGCATCAAATTTAGCGATCAAAAAGGCAAATCTTACGAAAGAACAAGTGCAATTTTATGTCGGCGGGGATTTGTTGAACCAAATCGTCAGCAGCACTTTTAATGCTCGGACGCTGTCCATCCCTTACATCGGCGTTTTCGGCGCATGTTCAACGTCCATGGAAAGCTTGGCGCTGGCTGCTTTGCTCGTAGATTCCGGCAACGCGGATACGGTTTTGGCCGGCACTTGCAGCCATAATTCGACTGCAGAGAAACAGTTTCGATATCCGACCGAGTACGGATCGCAAAAACCGCCGACCGCTCACTTCACGGTAACCGGGGCTGGCGCGGCGATCGTTCGAAGCAGCGGCCCGGGACCTGTCATCACATCGGCGACGATGGGCCGGGTCGTGGACATGGGAATCAAAGATCCGTTTAATATGGGCGCAGCCATGGCTCCGGCTGCGTTTGACACGATCCAAGCGCATCTGAAAGAGACGCAGACCGAGCCGGGAGACTACGATATGATCGTAACGGGAGATTTGGCGAAAGTCGGGCACGGCATCGCCAAGGAACTGTTTCAAGAACACCAAATCGCGATGGATCAAACAGAGTTCAACGATTGCGGCTTGATGATTTACGATGTCGAGAAGAAAAAAGATCTCGTTCAAGCCGGCGGCAGCGGATGCGCATGCTCTGCGGTCGTCACTTACGGGCATTTGTTGAAACGAATAAATAACGGCGAGTTGAAACGCATTCTTGTCGCCGCAACGGGAGCATTGCTGTCTCCGCTTACGTTTCAGCAAGGGGAAAGCATTCCTTCCATTTGTCACGTTGTATGCATTGAAAGCGGGGGTGAATGATATGCAATTTTTTTGGGCGTTTGTCATTGGCGGAGCCATTTGCGTGATTGGTCAGCTGATGTTTGACGTGGCCAAGCTGTCGCCGGCGCATACGATGAGCGCGCTGGTCGTTGCCGGAGCGATCGTTGACGGAATCGGCTTGTATGAACCGTTTATAGAGTTTGCCGGCGCCGGAGCGACGGTTCCGATAACGAGTTTCGGCAACTCATTGGTTCACGGTGCTTTGGCCGAGCTCCAGCGCGACGGCTGGATTGGCGTGGTGACCGGCATATTCGAAGTGACGAGCGCCGGCATTTCTGCAGCGATCATTTTCTCTTTTCTGGCCGCTTTGTTTGTCAAACCGAAAGGATGATGCCGAAGGATTAGTTCCTTGTCAGCAATCAGCATGAGCTTTTTTCGAATAAGACTGTACGCCCTGTCCAGATTACTGTAAAATAAATACTAGCGCGGCGAGCGACGCTGTTCACTGTTGCTCTAGAATGAGATCCTCCATTAAATGATTTCGCATGGCCGTGGTCATAGGTCATTCTTTTTAGTGGAGGATATTTCTGTATACTGGAGGGAATTCAGTTGAATCTATCAATCAAGCCAGAGGACTTCAAAATCGTTCAAAATATCGCGACGAATTTGGAAACATGCATCATGGGGAAATCGAATGAAATCCGTTTGATGCTGACTGCTCTGCTTGCGGATGGACACGTGCTTTTGGAAGACGTGCCGGGTACGGGGAAAACAGTCCTGGTCAAAGCACTGGCCAAGTCGATCCAAGGAGATTTCCAGCGCATTCAGTGCAATCCTGATTTGCTGCCGACGGATATTACCGGCGTGTCGATTTATCATCCGAAGCAAGAGCAGTTCGTATTTAGACCCGGCCCAGTGATGACGAACATTTTGTTAGTCGATGAAATCAATCGGGCGACAACGAAGACGCAATCCGCTTTGCTGGAAGCAATGGAAGAAAAGAGCGTAACCGTAGACGGACAGCCGCATCCGCTTCCTGCTCCTTTCTTGATGCTGGCGACTCAGAACCCGATCGATTTCGAAGGGACTTACGTGTTGCCCGAAGCCCAGCTGGACCGGTTCATGATGAAATTCAGCCTCGGTTATCCGGATGCGCTTACCGAGAAGCAAATGGTAGATTCATACAGCAATCAAGATCCGATGGATTCGATCTCTCCTGTTACGGACATGGAGGAGTTTGCCGCCATTCAACGAAAAGTGCGGCACATCCATATGGAAGATGCGGTTGCCGAGTATGCTATCCAAATTGTTCGCAGCACCCGCGAACACCGCTCCGTTCGACTGGGCGCCAGTCCAAGAGCGACGCTTGCGCTCATTCAAGCTGCCAAAGCTTATGCTTTTATTCATCAAAGAGATTACGTGACGCCGGATGACGTTAAGTTTTTAGCGCCTTACGTATTGAGTCATCGGATGAGTCTTCACTCGAATGCAGCAGTAAGCGGGGAGAGCGCAGCGCAAGTGTTAAGTTCCATCATTGAACAGGCAGATGTTCCGGTAAGGCTGGAGAATTAACGGATGATGCGCCGACAATCTTCAGCGGAGTTCCCCGGCCGCAGCAAGGTTTCGCACAAGATTTGGGGCTTATGGGCATTTTGGACGATGAGCCTGCTGTATTCAGTGTTTCAAGGCGGAAAGATGGCTTACATGGTCTTGATGATCATGACTATTCTTTGCATCTACTTAATGCTGGGCAGATGGAGCGGAATAAAGAAAACGAAAGGCACGCGCACGCTGTTGAATGTTCCGCCCAGCGGCGAAATTGCTGCAGGCACTTCTTTGGAAGTGGAAGTCAGCATTCAGATCCCGGGCATTTGGCCGGTTCCATACGTGTTAATGAAAGATGCTTTGTCAAGAAAAAATCAAACGCCGTACTTCCATGAATTCTCTATTATTCCTGACTGGAAAAGAAGAGGGCGCATCGTTTATCGAACGCAGCCGCTGCGCCGAGGCCGTTATGCGTTTCATGAAATGATCTGTTCGACGGAAGATATTTTCGGCTTTTTTCATCATGAAGGACTGATCCCTCTAAAGCAATCATTTGTCGTTCTTCCGAAAACGGTTCAAATTAATCAGTGGCACCATTTTGAACAGATGCAGCGCGGCTTTCACTACCAGTCCCCGTCCACTCGCATGCTTAGGGAAACGACGCAAATTAACGGGGTCAGGGACTACGTGTACGGAGACAAGATGACGAGAATTCATTGGAACGCGACCGCTAGAACAGGGGAATGGAAATCGAAAGAGTTTGAACGGGAGGCGCTGCCAAAGACGATCTTTGTGTTGGATCGAAATATGGCTTCTTATGCGAACGAGGATGCGTTCGAGCTGGCAGTTTCGACGGCAGCTTCATTGATCAAATTCGGCAGAGACAAAGCGGTGCCTCAAGGTTTGCTTTCTCATGGGAGTGAGTTGACTTAGTTTGAAACAGGCTTGGGCAAGTCGCATATGACCCGAATGCTCCGTCATTTGACAGAAGTGGAAGCAGATGGAAACGCTTCAATCGATCGCTTGATGAAGGAATTCTGCTCCAGAACGGACAAAGGATCTTTCTTTGTCGTGATTACGGGAGAAAGCGGAGACAGAATGGAAAACTTGCGCTTGTGGCTTCAGAACACGGGTCATCATATGTGCCACATGTGGATTGCGCCGAATGCTTCTTACGAGGAACATGCAAATTATGTGAATGCGGTGA
>CALKAN010000250.1 GCA_937983035.1 uncultured Paenibacillaceae bacterium
ATTCGCGAAATGCTCGGAGAGACGGTTAATAAATGGGGGTTCGAAGCAGTGCTTTGCGATGATTTCCAACGGATTGTGAATATTTTCATAGAAGAGAAGCCGCACCTATTGCTGCTGGATATTAATCTTCCGGTTTATGACGGCTTTCATTGGTGCAAACAAATCCGTGAAATCTCGAATGTCCCGATCATTTTTCTTTCTTCCCGCAACACGCCGATGGACATGGTGATGGCCATGAACATGGGGGCGGACGATTTTATCCAGAAGCCGTTTTACAACGAAGTGCTCATCGCAAAAATGAAGGCTCTGCTGCGCAGAACGTATTCGTATGTCGATGCGGCTCCCAGCATCATCGAACATGACGGCGTCATTCTGAATTTAAGCGAAGGCAAAGTGCTCTATCAAGATAAAGCAGCTGATTTGACGAAAAACGAATTCAAAATTTTCAGCTTGCTGATGCAGCACAAAGGCAGCATTGTCAGCAGAGAAAAGATCATGCGCAGCCTGTGGGAAAATGAAAGTTTTATCGATGACAATACGCTAGCGGTAAACATGACGCGCATACGAAAAAAACTGAGCGACATTGGCAAGGATGGATTCATTACAACGATCAAAGGAGAAGGGTATATTATCAAATGAAGTTTTTGCGATATTTGGAAGACAAGCGGCGATTTATTGCCTTGCAGTTGACGCTGATGTCATTTGTTGCCCTGATGATGATCACAAGCGCAAACAGCCGGTATGATGCCGGAGATCTGATCTATACGTTGGCAGGCTTCGCCCTTTTGACAGTCATTTATCTCATCTTCGGATACTTTGCCCATCGCTCTCATTGCCGAACATTACATGAAATGATCAACAGCAAAGCCGATGACGCATCCGCGATGCTGCCGCAGCCTCGAAACGAAGAACAGCGGTTGTACAGCAAAATCATCAAAAAGATGCATCGGCAACATATGGAAAAGACCGAGCAAATTTACAATGAGAAAATGGAATTTCAAGACTACATTATATCTTGGGTTCACGAAGTGAAATCGCCGATTACGGCATGCATCTTGTTGATTCAGCAAAGCGCAGGCAAAACCGTGGAAGAAGTGACTGATAAGATCGAAGATGAAATCCAGCGGATCGACCATTACGTGGAGCAAGCCCTGTATTATTCCAGAATCGACGCCTTTTCTAAAGATTACTTCATTTCCGAAGTTTCGGCTAATCAAATTGTTCGTTCCAGCGTAAAGAAGCACGCGAAACAATTCATCGCCAAACGCATTCGCTTTGCGATGCCAGAAGAAGAACAGCGGGTGCACAGCGACGCGAAGTGGCTCGGTTTCATCATCGATCAAATCATGGCGAATGCTTTAAAATATACAGACAATCACGGCATGATCACCTGCTCTTTTGAAGAAGACAAGGAAGAGAAGCGTCTCTGCATTCGAGATTCGGGCATCGGCGTGCATCCCGAAGATATCGGCCGATTGTTCGAGAAAGGATTTACAGGCTCGACCGGAAGGCAAGAAAAGAAATCGACCGGCATGGGGCTGTATCTGGCGGATCAGATGGCCGCCAAACTCGGACACCGCTTGTCCGTTCGATCCGAACAAGGGAAATATACCGAAGTGATCATCCATTTTCCGAAATCGACGCAGCTGTTTCATTTTTAAAGGAAACGGGCAGATTGCCTGTCATGGATTGCAAAAAAATGGCTCCAACCGGTAATTTCACCGATTGGAACCAACTTTGGACGATCTCTGTTCTTACCCTTATTCGCCCCAATATTGCTGCGCAAGTCTTTGCCCTTGCTCAATTTTTGCCCATTGCTCGTCTTCCGTCAGTTCGTTGCCGCCGTCACAAGAGGCAAATCCGCATTGATGCGATAAATACAACCGATCTTTGTCGATGATTTGAGAAGCTTCATCCAGCATGGCGAGCGCGCGTTGTTCGTCGTCCAGCGTGTTCGTTTTGCTGGAAAGAAGTCCTAGAACGATCTCTGTATCCGGTCTGTCTTTGAATGCTTGCAGCGCATCAAGCGAACCCGCGCGCTCATCATCCCACTCCAAGAAGAAACGATCATATTTCAACTGCTTCAGAAACAGATTCGAAATTTTCAAGTAAGAGCCCGCTCCCATATTGCGGCTGTCATAGTTCCCGCGGCAGTTATGCGTCCACATTTTCAGCCCGAGACTGTGACCGAAGTCGATCAATGCATTGTTGATTTCGATAAACTCCGATGCAAGCGCCTCGACTTCTTCATGGTTAATATTTCCGCCCGTGAACGGCGAGTTCGGATTATCATCGGCAAAAATCTGCCACAAGCAGTCGTCAAGCTGCAATATTTTTCCTCCTGCGGCTGCATACTCTTCCACAAACTCGCGATAAGCACGAAGCAGTCCTTCTTTCAATTGTTCCGGCGTCGCATAGACGGACTCTTCCTTGCCCATATTGTCCGACCAGAGCAACTCCCCGTAAATGTGAGACGGCGACGGGATGCACAGCTTCGTCTCATGATCGCCTGCGAGAGCTTTCAACTGCTTGTATATCGTAATAAAATGATGATTTTTCC
The DNA here is from genome assembly GCA_937983035.1 of uncultured Paenibacillaceae bacterium. Classification (GTDB taxonomy): domain Bacteria; phylum Bacillota; class Bacilli; order Paenibacillales; family CALAME01; genus CALKAN01. The sequence goes on from CALKAN010000250.1 coordinate 2,561, forward strand.
CGCTCAGCTCACCCTTGATCCGAATGCCGATGTCACGGCGCGTTTCGTATGTTTTCGTTTCATCCTTGTCACGGAAGAAGTATCCATGATCAGCAATAAAACGTTCCACATTCGCCAGTCCCCACACGAAATCGAGATGCCACAGCGATTTGGAATACTCGCCGTCCGTAATGACCGTAATTCCTTGTTCGATCTGCTTGTTCACAACGGCTTTAATCGCCTCAGTTTCCGTTTCTTTATACCCTTCGAAATCATCATAAAATGGATACGCGATATCGTCGCGATGTTCAATTTGCTTTTTATACTCCAACAAATTCGACGGACGCAGCAAGCTTCCTACAATTTGAAATCTTTTGCTCATTTTCGTCATCCTCCCGTGTATTCACTGCTGTTGCATTCTTGTTCCAATGTTCCGGGCCCTGGTTATTGGATTTAAACTCAGTATAACACTAGGAATTGAATATAAGGTAACACCAAAAATATATTCCTTGTTATAGCTTTAAGCTATATCAAAATGTGATGCGGCAGCAAGTTCTTTTATGCCTTCCCCGTCAATTCATCGATCGATTCTTTTAAATATTGGAGATAAATGTTGGCGAGCTTGCTGTTGGTCACATTTTTATGCTTGATATAGCCGACCGTAATCCGTTCATCCACTTGCAAAGGGACGGGGACGATATCGCGATTCAGCTTGTTGTCAATAACGCCTGTCGAAATCGTGTACCCGTTCAGACCGATCACTAGATTAAACAAAGTCGCGCGGTCCGTGACGCGAATATTTTTAGGACGGGACAAGGTGCTCAAAATTTCTTCCGAAAAATAAAAGGAATTGTATTCCCCTTGCTCATACGAAAGATAAGGATAAGGCAGCAAATCTTCCAGCGTAACAAAATCTTTCTTAGCGAGCGGATTGCTCGAACTGACAAACACATGCGGTTTGGCAACAAACAATTCGTGGAAAGTTAAGTTTCCTTCTCTTAAAAATTTTTGGATGACATTTCGATTAAAATCGTTCATGTACAATACGCCAAGTTCGCTTCTAAGATTTTTCACGTCATCGATAATTTCGTACGTCTTCGTTTCCCGCAGCGTAAATTCATATTCATCCCGGTCATATTCTTGCAGAAGCCGAACAAAGGCGCTGACGACAAAAGCGTAATGCTGCGCTGAGACGGAAAAATTTTGCTGCGGCGTTTTATAATTCAAATACCGGCTTTCAAGCAGTTCCGCCTGTTCCACCACTTGCCTCGCATAACCGAGAAACTCAGAACCTTCGGGCGTAATCACGATCCCCCTGTTCGTGCGGGTGAAAATGGTAATGCCGATTTCTTCCTCCAATTCTTTCAGCGCATTGGAAAGGCTTGGCTGACTAATGTACAGTTTCTGCGCCGCCTTATTGATCGATCGGCATTTCGCTACTTCGATGACATATTTCAACTGTTGTAACGTCATGGCAAACCCCTTTCTAAACCATATAAATTGTATTATATCAAATATAAACGCATCCCATTTGCGGCACGAACCTCATGCGCTGACCATGCCTGTCAACTGAGAAATAAAGCAGACCTGTTTCATTAACCGAAAGCACGACCTTTCATAATTGCAGCCATGCAAAAAAAACCCGCTTTTGTTTAGCACATGCAAAAACAAAAGCGAGTTCGATCATCCATTCATCGAAATGGAATGGCTGGCACCTGTGCTTGAATCGTGCCGCGCACAGATTTATTTATAAACTGGGGCGTGAGCGCTGCTGTAAATATGAGTGCCGCTTTTCATTTCTAAAGCCAAATCCGCTTCTTCCATGGCACAGATGATGGAAGAGCCGCCTTGCCGGGCAAAATCACAAGCCGCTTCAACTTTCGGGCCCATGCTGCCCGAACTGAAATGCCCTTCTTTAATATACTTTTCCAAGTCTTCCACGGATATTCTGCTCAACGGCTCTTGATTCTCTTTGCCGTAATTAATATATACGTAATCAGTCGCTGTCAAGATGAGAAACACATCTGCACCGATCTGGGAAGCCAGCTTGCTGCTGCTGCGATCTTTATCAATGACAGCTTCAATGCCTCTGTAAGTTCCATTGGCGCGCCGAACGACAGGAATGCCGCCTCCGCCGCAAGTAATCACAATATGGCCGCTTTGTATTAATTGTTGGATCGTATCTCCTTCAACGATATGCAGCGGTTCCGGCGAAGGAACAACTCTGCGCCAGCCGCGGTTGGAATCTTCTTTCACCGTCCAATTTTTTTCCTTGGCCAGCTGTTTCGCTTCTTCTTCGGTATAAAACGGGCCGATCGGCTTCTCCGGATTCAAAAAAGCCGGATCGTCAGGCGAAACTTCAACCCTGGTAATCACGCTGACAACGGATTTTTCAATTCCAAGCAGTTTCAATTCATTTTGCAGCGCTTGCTGCATCATATAAGCAATTAAACCTTGGCTTTCAGCGTTCAGCGCATCTAATGGGAGTGCAGGAACAACGTGCGCGGCTTCTTCATTTTGCCGCAAAATGTTGCCAATCTGCGGCCCGTTGCCATGAGTCACGACGAGTCTGAAGCCGTCTTGCACGAGTTTAGCCAAAAACTTGCAGCTCACATTAATGTTGTGCATTTGATTTTCAAACGTCGCCTCTTGCTTTGGACGCAGTATGGCGTTTCCCCCCAAGGCTACAAGAACTGTCTTTTCTTTCATACATTTCTCTCCCACGAATCTTTCTCTAGAAGTTCAAGTCGATCGTTCATCTATCATCATCTGATGAGGAGCATATCATAATTGAGATAAAACATAAAGACTATTTTGGGCAAATGCCCATTCCATCATTCCTTCTTATTATGGCACAAACGGGGGAATTTGTGAGCATCCATATTCATATTTTCAGTGAAAAAATAATGGAATGTAAATAAAAATGCCGAGCAGCAGAACTGCAGACAGAAGCACGATTCCTTTCCAGCGCTTTCTGCGCCAAAACAAGGCCGAAACGATAATCCCTTGCAAAAAAATGAGCGTGGACCCTGCAGTCGCCAGCCAAATCGAGCCGAACTTCGCTCCGACTGCATGAATGAATATGCCTGCCGGCATAAGCGCTGTGATAAGGATGAAGCCCGGGCTCTGTTTTATTTTTTGCAATATTCGTCTGCGCTCTGATTCCGAAAAGTGATCAAACTCAACAAGGGAAAACCAGCCCGTAATGATCAATATCGCGCCGGTTGCCGTATACCCGCCCATGAAATCACTCCTTTATTTTACTATTGCCCAAATCAATGCCGTTCATGACAAGGAGTGCCTCTGGATGTCACGGCTGCCGGCGCCGTTCATGCATCATTTCCACACTAACCGCTCTGCGATCGCCTTAGCCATCCATTCAAAGCCTGCATCCGTTGGATGAAGTCCGTCAGTAAACATAAACCGGCTATGCGGAAGCAGCTCCAACCCATCGATCACCCGTACGTTCGGATGCGCCTGACAAGCGCGAACAATCGCATTCGTCATATCAGCAAATGTCCCCATTTTTTTAGGTTCATCGATGTCTTGACGCCACAATGGCGTGATCACATGAATCGGCGCCTCAGGATAAATCGCGGTCAGCCGCTCCATGTAAGCTTCCACCTTCTCCGAAAATTGCTGCAACGTGTCTAACCTTCCCCAATCGTTCGTTCCGTAAGCAACCGTAATGCAATCCGGAGAATACGGCAATGCCTCATCTAAACTGTCTGCTTCAAACACATATCCGCCTACGCCGTGATTGATCACATTCGCTTGAAAATGGCGCGCCAATAACGTCGGATAAATGCGCGACGGATGAATGGCTTCAATGCCTTGCGTGATCGAATCCCCGAGACAGAGCAAATTTTTCTCATATGCCGGAGCCGGTTCGACGATCTGTCCTCCAAACCAAGCGATGCTGGAAAACATCAGTCCTGCGTTATGAGGCAAATAAAGCGTCACCCGGCGCACTTCGCCCGCACGCTGCGGCAGCGGAATCCGGATCACGTATTCCTTCTGATTCACCGGTTCAAACCAAACGGAATCTGCTTTGGCGTCGTCAATGTATAAATCGAGCATCCCGTATGCTCTCGTAATCATCTCAACAGTGAACGCCAACTCAAGTTCAGCAGCATCTGTCATCACATCGATGCATATGCTCGCTTGTCCATAACTGCGAATCTCGTATCCTTCCTCTTTCGCATAAAGATCCAACTGCTTCTGAGTAAACCGCACCGGCGAAATTCCTGCCCGCCTTTCCACTGCAGAAACGCAATTCCTGAAAATATTCGGATCGATATTCATCTCCAAATCTCTCCTTTCACAGTCCAATTGTATTCAATTCATCCATCATATGAAAGCTTGTGCAATCAAAAAATGCAATCAAAAATCAACGACAACTCTCTGTCGCAGCGGGTTCAATCTTCGTCGCTCTTGGTTTGTGCAGAAAATATTCTTCAAAAAAATACGGTTGCTGCAGGGCCGGTCCAGCTCCTGAACCACAAGATCAGCAGTTGTGGAGCTGCAAGCACTGTCGCAACCGTTGCATTCATTTTATTCATTGAATCTTGATTTAACAGACCACTTTCCAAAACGCATTTTAATTTAAACGCAGTCTAAACTCTTCTGATTTTGATAACGATTTTTTCGAATATCTAAATTCAAGCAGCTGATCGTCTTTCGGTATTTTAAAAGCGACCCAGCCTTTTTTCGTTCCGCCTGCCGCAAGTTCCCCGGAACCGAGATCATCATAATTGTTATTCACGTCAATCAGCAAATAATTATCTTTAATTTCTCCGCTGCTCAGCACAACGCTGTAATCGTTCTGGCTGAAACGATAATCTTCGCCGCTCGTATTATTAATCTCCACATCAAATAAGATGAATTCTTGTCCTTCTTCTGCTTGAATATTTTCGCTTAATGCAGGAACTCGTCCGTTTTCCGTAATCGTGAAAGTCACTCCGTTAACCACATTGAAATTGGAAAAAATTCAATTTGCCGTCAATCTCAACAACGATTTCCAAGCTTCATTTTATTACTGGTCGCCGCTCATTTTTTTGCTGAATACAACCATTGCGATCACCAAAATGACAACCGCATAACCAATGACCCACCATAAATGCGGTAAAATTGCGGCATAATTCCCAGAAATGGCCGCTCTGCCCGCATCTACGGCATGCGCAAACGGCAGCGCGTAAGAAATCGTCTTGAACCAGCCGCCGACAAGGTTTAAATCAAACCAAGTGCCGCTCAGCCATGCACTAAGATTAGTCAATAACGCGCCGCAAATGCCGCTGACTTGTTTTTCGTTAAAGAGGCTGCCTGCCAGCAGTCCAATTCCAATAAACAGAACGGCGGTTGGCATCAGCACAAGCAGAGATAACAAAACATTGGCGGTTGCCTCCAGCCCTAAAAAGAACGCAGCAATAAAGCATATGACCATCTGAAGAATCGCGATCGGCAGAAGCGGAAATGTATATCCCATCATGTAATCCGATGCAGACAACGGAGTAGTAAACAGCCGCATTAAAAATGAGGTGCCTCTGTCTTTAGCGATTAACATGCCCGAAAAGATTGAAATAAAAGAAAGGCCAAATACGACAATTCCCGGAATCAAATTATCGATGACAAACAATTCAACCGGAATGTTGGCTTGAATGGCTGATAACAAAAACAATACAACCAAAGGAAAACCGAGGCCGAATGCGATATTCAGCGGATCTCTCAAAATTTCTTTGCTGTTGCGCGAAGCAAATGTCATTGCCCTCATTTTTTTCCCTCCTTATGATTTCACCAATTGCACAAACGCTTCCTCAAGCGTTTTGGCATTTGTATTCGCGAGCAATTGCGGCACCGTTCCCACCGACTTTAATTTGCCTTCAGCCATAATGCCTATTCGATCCGAAAGCGCTTCGGCTTCTTCCATATAGTGCGTAGTAAGAATGACGGTCACTTTGCCTTTTAATTTCTCAATGGTTGTCCACAATTCGCGCCTGGAAATGACATCCAATCCCAAAGTAGGTTCATCCAGAAAGAGGATTTGCGGATCTGAAATCAAAGCCATGGCAATGCTGAGCCGCCTCTGCATCCCTCCGGATAATGTTGCGGCTTTGCTGTTGGAAACTTCTTTCAATCTAAATGTTTCTATCATTTCCTCCACCTTTGCATCGGCAGCTTTCTTGTCAAAACCGAAAATCTTAGCCACTAATTCAAGGTTCTCTTTTACAGACAAATTGCGCGCGACGGCCGTTTCTTGCGGTGAAACGCTGATCTTCTTCTTGACGGTTTGCGGTTCTGACACGATGCTGCTGCCGAGAATCGCTGCATCTCCTTCAGTCGGTTTGATCAAACATGTCAACATCTTGATCGTTGTCGTCTTGCCTGCTCCATTGACACCGAGCAGAGAAAACAGTTCTCCTTGTTCTATGGATAAATTCAAGGAATCCACGGCGGTTTTATTTCGGAACTTTTTCGTCAAGCTCGTTGTTTGAATCGCAATCATTCCTCTTCCTCCTTATAAACTTGAGCTAAGAAAATTTCCTTCGCAAACTGCAAGAAGCCTTCATTTTTCACAATGGCAATGCCTTGTTCCTCATCACCCAGAACCAACAGGCTTTCCCCCGGGCGTATGTCGAATATTTCCCTTGCTTTTTTCGGAATCACAATTTGACCCCGTTCTCCAACTTTCACTAATCCAAAAATGTGTTTCCCCTTCGGTCCGATGCCGTCTTTTTCGCTGTTATGATTGACTAAATCATCCAATGTAATGCCGTACAATTTCGATAAAGCTAAACAATTTTGAATGTCTGGCACTGATTCTCCGTTCTCCCACTTTGCAACCGCTTGTCTCGAAACGCCAATTTTTTCTGCGACTTCTTCTTGCGTATATTTGAATTTTTTCCTTAAATATTTTAAATTCATACTAATCAAACAGATCACTTCCTTTGCCATGTTTATGATACACCGTTTGATGCGAAATACGCCACCAACCTATGACAGCATCCCATGTTAATCTCAGTTGACAAAAAGAGGCGTTAATGATTGAAAAAAATATCAATCATATCATCCTAATGATTGATTT
>CALKAN010000251.1 GCA_937983035.1 uncultured Paenibacillaceae bacterium
CGTTTCCGTCTGACCGGCACGGCTCTTTCTAGACCAGTCAATGACCGCAATCCGCGTGCTCTCCCCCGGCGCGAGCGCCGTGCTGTGCAGCAGCTGACCTAATGTCACGCCTTGCGCATACCAAGATTGGTTGATCGTCAAAAGCGCGCCGAACGCCACTTTCTTGAAACCGGAATCCCCGTCTTTTAATCGGGCCAGGTCGATCGGTTGGAACTTGGGACTTGTGATCGACAATATTTCTTCGCCGTCGTCCATCTTAATTTCGTCCATCAACAGCGTCGTATATTGCACACGCTCCGTCGGATATTCACCCGTCTTCGGCAGCAGATCGGCCGGACGCTCTGGATCGAAATATTCTTCATTTTCCGGAAAGTAAATCGCATTGAGCATTTTGACGGCTGCAACATAAGGCGGGTATAAGGCTAAATCGCGCACGGTTTGCACGCTCAGCACTCTCTGTACTTCATCCGCGTGCTCTTCCGGCAGGCTTTGAATGACATGCACGGGCAGAAAACGCAATTCTTGCACTTTCTTTCCTGCGGCATAACTTTCACGCACCAAATCCGACGTTGCGGCTCCGTGCTGAGTAAACACCGAATGAACATCCGTGCCGGCCTTTAACAACTTCGTCGCTGCATCGAAAATTTGTGATGTTGCCAGATCAAAAACGGTTTTGATTTCTAACTTCTGCAGCAATTTCGCTTGTTCATCATTGATGCCGAGCAGCGCTCTCGGTGAAAGATGCATGATTTCCCTGATTTGCATGTTGCGGTAATCGGTTCGAACATGGTCCAACAATCTGTCATACGGATTTTGATTGACTTGAGATGGCAATTTCCTTTTGTCCTCCTTGCCTTTTTCAAACATTTTATTTTTTTTAATATTTGCAACATCATTATCGTATTTGATTTGCGCTCTCACTTTCACTGCCGCTTTACTCTCAAACAAAACAGCATTTCAAATGAGATGAAAGGGCATCCTCTCATATTCCTGCCGCATTTCCGGAAGTCCTAAGCCTTGAGCATCATGAATCATCATTTAACTGCAGTTATAATTAATGAAAAAGTACGGGAGGTTGGGAATGAAAAAAATTGGTGAACTGCTGGAAGAACAAAAGCAGTTTGTCGGAAGAAGCGAAGAGCTTGCTTTAATCAAGCAGCAAGTCACGAATAAGGGGAATGATTGGAGCATCCTTCACTTTTACGGACCTTCAGGCATGGGAAAAACAACCTTGCTGCGTTATTTTCAACAGTTGGAGCATAAACATTTTCCTGTGTTGTACATAGATGGGCAAGAAGGTTTTCATCACTCAAGCCAATTTATTCAATTGCTGCACGATGCCCTTATGCGACAATCGCATCTTGCAAACTCCGAAGCGAGCACTGACTTAACGGAAGAATTAAATCATTTATCACAACAATACGGCGCCGTTCTATTATTATTGGACGGGTTGGATCGATGGTCCATTCAAACTTGGCTTCGAGAAAAATGGCTTTCCCGCTTATCTACAAAAGTTCGCGTTTGCAGCGCCGGCAGGAAGCCTTTGCTCGACTGGCACAAAGCTTATGGGTGGGGACACGTCATCCATAACCGCAAGCTGGCCCCGTTTTCAAAAGCGGAATGGACAGCATACGCATCTCAATGCGGGATTAAAGACGCTAAAACATTAGATCTTATCGGACGATTAACAGAAGGGATTCCGCTTGCTCTTTCCCTCATCTGCAGCCAGCTCATTCATGCCGGCGTTGAAAATGCTGCGGATAAAGACATTCAAAGAGATCTGATCTATTCTTTAGTCCGTGTGCTTGTTCAAACAGAGGAAATGCGGGATTCAAATTTGAAACTGTTGTCGCTTGCTTCCATCGTGTATGTCTTTGACCAAGAATTGCTGGAACATATGCTGAATGAACCGATCTCGGCACATGATTTTTTAATGTTGTGTCAATCGCCATGCGTCAAGATGCACAGCAATTTTGGCTGGTCCGTCAAACCCGGAATCCGAAAATGGCTGCGCATGGATTTCAAACTAAGATATCCAGAACAATATGAACGTTGCAAAGAACGGGCACAGCAAGTTTTGGAACAAAGAATCCAGTCTTTAAGCACTGCGGATCAGCGGCTGATCTTTGAATTGCTTATCGGAAAATGGTTCTTGCACGAAAATGAATTTCTGCACAGCTTTGTTTACTACAACGAGGAGAGAAAATTTTCCCAGAGACCCGCACGCAAAGAAGACCTTCCTAAATTAGAACAGATGTATCAAACGAACATCCAAGCCTCTCCGCCTTACCTTCCAGATGACACGCGCCAAGAACATTTTTTGCAGCTTATATGGAACATAAAGCCCGAATACATTCAAATATTTGAGCATCAAGAAAAAATTGCAGGCTTTTATTGTGCCGTGCCTTACACGCGCAGCACGCAAAACATTTTCGCAAAAAACGAAGTGCTGAAGCAATTGTTCTTGCAAGTGCCGCCGGAACAGGAAAGCTGGTTTTATTGGCTGGCCGCATCCGATCCTCCGATGGATCAATCGTTCATGGCTTATTTTTTGCACCACATTTTCTTTCCGAGACTTGCAGGCAAACGCAATATTTGCATGGCGTGTCCAAGCGAGATGTGCGAGGCGATGGAGTTAACCGGATTTCAGCGGCTGCCGCAAGCGGCATACACCTCGAAAGGCGGCTTAAGCTTCTCCTTTTTTCAGCTGGATTTACGGCCGGCAAACGCATTGGACGCTTCAAATGCAGAATATCATGACAAAAAATTAACTCCAGATGAGTGGGTGGAACTGGCCAAACAATTGCTGAGCCATTATTCAAAGTTAAGATTGCACACCCCGTTATTGCAGCAATTCAAACAAATCGTAAATCTGGAACTGCCCTTGCCCGAAATTGCCGAACAATTGGAACATTGGCTGCGAAAGCATTTCGAACGATTGATGAACGGCAATGAAAGAGAACAAATGCAAGCTAAAATTTTGCAGTATGCCTATTTGCAGAAAATCGGCACACATGAAACGGTTGCCGACCGACTCAACCTGCCTATGTCCACTTATTACCGCTACGTGAGAAAATTAACGGAAAGCGTGGCCAACTTATTGCAAATGAACGCCCATGTCTGAATGCTGCAACAAAAAAGGCGGCCCCGAAAGGCCGCCTGATTTTGCTGGCAAAGCACACACGGCCGCTACATTTCCATCGTGCCCATATCTCCGCCGGGCATCGCGACGGAAATCGCCCCTTGATCCGAACGCCGCGTCAGTTCAACCGGATGACCAAACCGCGGTTTGATATGAGGCTGATCTGTCCGGCCTCGAACGAGCAGATGTTTATTCTCTGCCACGCCTGCCTCTTCAGGAATATGATGTTTCCACGGCACCCAAGAATGAGCATTGCAATAGTGACAAACATAAGCGCGGCGATACCGGTCAGACGTTTCATTGCGATATGAGCGATGAAGCAAATGCGAATGGAAAAACAACACATCGCCCGGCTCCAGCACGACTGGAACGGCTTGCCCGTATTTTGCAGCCACTTCGGACAATTGATTGATATCATCATCCATATGGCTGGCGTTTTCAGCTGAAAACAATCCTTTAATTTGACGAGTGTGCGCGTGCATATAAGTTTCTCTGATTTTCGGCGGCGGATAAATCGGTTCATGGTGAGAACCCGGCGCCACCCATAGACAGCCGTTGTCTTGATCTGCTCGATCCAACGCAATCCAAACGCCAATTAAACTGTCCGGCTGCGTTTGGATATAGAATGAGTCTTGATGCCAGCCTTGCCCGCCTTTTCCGGGCGGATTGAAAAACAACATCGATTGCAATCCCGCCACATCCGGCCCGATCAGCGCTTCCAACACATCCAAAACTTTAGGATGCATCAAAGCCCATTCCGCCGTTTCGTCAAGCACGTGCGGCATATGAATTCTTGCTGAAGCAAGACGCTCGGATTTGTCTTGCCCTTCCATCCATTTCGGCATCGGCGAAAGGATATCGAGTTTTGTAATTTTCCCGGAATAAATGTCGTCCGCCCATTGCTGCAGTCGATTCGTCTCTTCTTCGGACAACAAGTTTCTGACGATCAAATATCCTTCTCTCCGGTATTCAATATACTGATCCACCGAAATGACGAGCCTTTCCCTTTGATTTTCCACTCCGCTTCATCCTCCTTTAATCAGTTCTTTCAAAATTTTCTATTGAAAAAATATATTTTGGCAAACGCGGTCATTTATTTAATGATCGAATACATCTTCACATCTTGATGAACTCCTCTGGCGAATAAATGTTTTCTCAGTATTCCTTCGAATTGCATGCCTGCTTTTTCCATCACCCGAGCTGATGCGATATTTTCTGGATGGCATCTGGCTTCAATCCGCACCAGCCCCATTTTTTCAAATCCAAATTGAATCATTCGTTTCACAATTTCTGTCATATATCCTTGGTTCCAATATGTTCGCGATAATATGTAAGCGATTTCTGCCCGCGCATGCCGCGTATTCCAATGACCAAAACCGCACGTCCCGATGAATGTTCCCGTATGCTTATCTTCAATCCCCCAAGGAGCAATCTCCTTATTCTCATATTTCTGTATAATTTGACAAATGAATTGCCGGGTGTCTTCAATCGACCGATGAGGATGCCAAGTCGTATACTTCGACACCTCTTCGTCAGATGCATAGGCATACAGATCTTCAGCGTCTTGCAAAGTCACTTTGCGCAGAATGGTTCTTTCCGTTTCCAGCACGGGCAAATCTCCAAAAACGTCTGCTATGTTCACTCTCTCGCCCCCTTTCTTTTTTTAATCAACTTGATGAAATATAGGTTCAATCACACCGTAATCGCATTGAATGCGCTTGCAGTTTCTTTTTTAATTTTTTCCGCATGATCGCACCAGGACAATGTGCTTCTCGGTATTCATCGTTTAATACATATTATACCATTGGTATCAACTAATGTGCATGAAATAGATGCTTGCCCAAGGCGAATGTCCATGCAAGAAAAGGGTCAAACGCATAGATATGTACAGAAATGATCTATAACACGACAATTAGGAGGTTCATCGATTGCACCCAATACCAATCTCCGAGAATGCCATCAGACCGCACATAGGCAAACCAGTATGTGCAGTCTTGCGGGATGGATCATGCTTCTACGGCACGATTGCAGATATCCGGGACGGACAATTAATTCTAAGCGGAGGAAGCAGAGGGCACGCTCCGATGACTACAAGTGCAAAAAAGAAGAAAAAACAGGCGTCTAAGAACAAAGCCAACGTCTCTGGATATTATCCGTCACCGGGTTATCCATACGGATACGGAGCAGCCATCGCCGTGCCGCTGTTCCTGCTCGCGCTTCTGTTTGCCGTCCCTTTCTTCGGTTTCCCGTTTTATTAATGCCTTTTCCCCGCCATGATGCTGGATCGCTCATTAAGAGCGATTTTTTTTGTAAAAGACTCTCTCACATTTTCTTTTTGCTTCAATTGAGGCCGAATCCCTTTTTCCTGCCAAATATGTTGCATTAGCTGCAAAAAAAATGTTCAAATAGGACATTTGCAAGCGTCACGCCTTATTCAACCATGGTTTTGAATGTCTGCTGCAAGTTGAGGGTCCGCTTCGATCTGATCATGTTTTTGCAAAAGCGCTCGACTCAATTGCTGTTCTCATATTGATGAATATAAGCAATCACTTTTTCAAATGGCAAATCCCCGCCGAAAATATCCAGCGCGCTTCCTACTGTAATGTCTAATTTTCCATTCGTTAGTGTCTTAAACTTCTCCAGATCGGCCATCGTGCTCGCTCCGCCGGCATATGTCGTTGGAATCGTCACCCATTCGGAAAGCTGCTCAACTAATGTTTCTTGAATTCCCGACCGCTTTCCTTCCACATCCACGGCATGAATTAGAAATTCGTCGCAATACGATTCCAAAAAAGCGATATTTTCTTGATTGACCTCAAAATCGCTGAACGTTCTCCATTGGTTTGTCACTACAAACCACTTGCCGTCACGCTCCTTGCAGCTCAGATCAATCACCAATCGTTCTTTGCCGACGATCTTTACGATCGTTTCCAAGTTGTCAAGATGAAGCTGGCCGTCTTGAAAAATAAATGATGTCACGATGACGTGCGATGCGCCCTTGTTCAAATAAAACTCCGCATTGTCTGCTCTGATTCCGCCGCCGATTTGCAAGCCGTTCGGATACGCCTCCAATGCTCGAACCGCTGCTTCCTCATTGCCGGGACCCAGCATAATTACATGACCGCCCGCAAGGTTTTTTTCTTTAAAAAGCTTAGCATAATAAGCAGAGTCATAAGAAGATACGAAATTTTCCTTCACTTTGCTCTTGTCCGCGTCCAACGTTTCTCCGACGATTTGTTTCACTTTCCCGTCGTGCAAATCAATGCATGGTCTAAATTTCAATGACCTTCACTCCCCTATGTCATCCATGATATTTTCACATGACATCATGCGGTGCTAACTCAATAATACAGATCACTGTACGCCCATAGTGCGTAAATGACGATCAAATGCAGCAACATTAAGACAGGCATACCGATTTTGAACGAAAGATGTTTCGTTTTATGACGGTGCAATTTCATGCCGACAAGAATGCCGAATGCTCCTCCGATTAAGGCCAAAACGAAAAACCTTGCCTCAGGGATGCGCCGCCTTCCTTTAATTGCCTGCTTCTTATCCCGCCCCATCATAACAAAACCGGCGAAATTAATCGACAACAGCCATATGATTGCCAGCTCAACCATTCAAGATCCACGCTCCTATATTTCGCACAGATCGCTCGCCAAACGCCATGCCTGCTTCTTCTGCTTCATCGCTCGCATTGAACCTGATGCACGATTCAAACTGTTCCTCTATCATAACATGTTTGGTCTATGATCCTCACACAACACTATCTTACATTTTAAACTTCCAAATGACAAAAAAATGATAGAATAAGTAATGAAACAGTTTTCAAACGGATTGAAACACGGAAATGTACGTGAAAAGGAGCGTGCACATCTTGAAAGGAATCGTTTGCGAAAAAGTGAATCATTTGAAACAAATCGAGCTGGAAGCACCCGTGCGGTCTGAAGGAGAAGCAATCATACGCATTCGAAGAGTTGGGATTTGCGGCACGGACATGCATGCATACCGCGGCAACCAGCCTTACTTCACCTATCCAAGAGTGCTTGGACATGAGCTTGCCGGCATCATCGAAGAGATCGGCGAGAATGAACAAGGTTTGAAAGCAGGCGATCAAGTGGGAATTATCCCATACTTGGAGTGCGGGAACTGCATCGCTTGCCGCAACGGCAAGAAAAATTGCTGCGTCGATCTTAAAGTGCTGGGCGTGCATGAAGACGGCGGCATGCGCGAATTGATCGCCGTTCCCGTCACTCATCTAATTCAAACGAATGACCTGACGCTCGACCAAACAGCTGTCATCGAGCCGTTAAGCATCGGCGCCCATGCAGTGCGCAGAGCTGACATATCCAAAGGAGAAACGGTTTTAGTCATCGGAGCGGGACCGATCGGTTTAGGAGTCATCGCTTTTGCTAAATTTCAAGGAGCCAGAGTCATCGCGATGGATATGAACAGCGATCGCCTCGCTTTCTGCCGAACATGGGCGAATGTGGATGAAACGATCGACGCCGCAAAAGATCCTAAAGCCCAAATTGAAGTTTTAACGAATGGAGACTATCCAACGATTGTGTTTGACGCAACAGGCAATGTTCAATCGATGAACGATTCGTTTTCCTATGTTGCACACGGCGGAAAACTCGTGTTTGTCGGACTGGTGAAAGCCGACATTTCATTCCATGATCCCGAATTCCATAAACGCGAAATGACGCTGTTAAGCAGCCGCAATGCCACGCGAGAAGATTTTGAAAATGTTGCAAGCGCCTTAAGAGATGGAAAAATCGACGTGAGTCGCTTTATTACGCATCGCGCTGCTTTCGATGACATGATTCCACAGTTTGAAAAATGGCTGCAGCCTGAGTCTAAAGTAATTAAAGCCATGGTCGATTTATAGACAGCAAAAAGCCGCGCCGTCAGCGCTTGAACCTTCCATTCAAGTTTCTCGCTGTCGAGGCGGCGCGGCCAGTTTTTCCATCATTCCAGCTGAGCTTTGCACGTGTTGCATATCAAACATGTTCTTGCACATTTCATATCAGGTAATCATCCATTACGCGGCTTACCCCAGAACAACACGGTCGTCAGACAGTTTCGTGCCGCTGATCTGCTCGAATTCATGCAGCAGCCGCTCCACTGTAAGCGTCGCTTTTTGCTCTGGTCCGATATCCAAAATAATTTTTCCTTTGTCCATCATAATCAAGCGGTTGCCCAGCCGAATCGCTTGCTCCATATTGTGCGTCACCATCATCGTCGTCAGCTGCTGTTCTCTCACCAACTGATCCGTCAGCCGCGTGATCAGCTCCGCTCTGGAAGGATCAAGCGCCGCTGTATGCTCGTCCAGCAGCAATATTTTTGGTTTAGTAAACGTCGCCATCAGCAAACTGAGCGCTTGACGCTCTCCCCCGGACAGCAATCCGACTTGAGCCCGAAGCCGATCTTCCAGACCGATCCCTAAGCGGGACAATTGTTCGCGAAACATGTCTCGTTTCGCTCTTGTTACGCCGAATCGCAGCCCCCTCATTTGCCCCCGCTTATAAGCCATGGCTAAATTTTCTTCAATCGTCATGTGCGGCGCCGTCCCGGCCATTGGGTCTTGAAATACGCGGGCAATCCAACGGCTTCGCTTATGCTCGGGCAAACTATTTACTAACTTGTCTTCAATCCGCAGTTCTCCTGCATCAGGCCTCATCGTGCCGGCGGCAAGATTCAGCATGGTTGACTTGCCAGCCCCGTTGCTGCCGATCACGGTGACGAAATCGCCGGGCTTTAAATGCAAGTTAATATCAGTTAGAGCAATCTTCTCATTTGGAGTTCCAGCATTAAACACTTTGTAAACGCGTGAAAGCTTAAGCACGTTCCGGCACCTCCCTCGACAGCTCCGCGGATCTTTTGCGCGCTGTTTTCTTCTCGCTCCAAGAACGCCCAATCGACGGGAAAACGAGCGCAATGACAACGATGACCGCTGTAATGAGCTTCACGTCAGACGCCTCAAGGAATTCTACTCGCAGCGCCAACGAAACGACGATGCGATAAATGACAGAACCTAGTATGGCGGCCAAAGTTGCCCTAAACACCGTCATGCGGCCAAAGATCGCCTCACCGATAATGACCGATGCCAGCCCGATGACGATCATGCCTACACCGCCGTTAATATCGGCAAAGCCGGATTGCTGCGCGACGAATGCGCCGGAACAAGCGACCAAACCGTTCGAAAGGCTGACGCCGATAATTTTCGCCGTGTCGGTATTCGCGCCTAAACTGCTGATCATGCGCGGATTGTCGCCCGTCGCACGAAGCGCCAAGCCTAAATCGGTTTTCAAGAAAGCATCCAACAAAATCTTCACTAATATCACAACGATAATCATAAATATCATCGGTGAAATGTTGGTGAACAGCGTCGTCTCCCGCAGCAAGGATACGTTAGGCGTGCCCATAATCCGCATATTGATCGAATACAGAGCAACCATCATCAATATCCCCGACAACAGGCCGTTAATTTTACCTTTCGTATGCAATAAGCCTGTGACCGCGCCGGCTGCCATGCCCCCGCCAAACGCCGCCAGCGTTGCCAGCCAAGGGGCAAAGCCATTAATAATCATGAGTGCTGCGATCGCGGCGCCTGTCGTATAGCTGCCGTCAACCGTCAAATCTGGGAAATTAAGAATGCGAAACGTAATATAAACGCCCAAGGCCATGAGCGAATATAACAAACCTAGTTCAATCGCTCGGATTATAAAATCAGGTATCATTCAGCGGAACCTCCTATGCAAAATCAAAGGGAGTGATCGGTTCACTCCCTTAGCAGCAGCTTTACTCAATAATATTGTTCTCTGGATCGTTCACAGCCGCTTTCATCGCCTCGGTCACTTCAATCCCTTGTTCTTCCGCTGCTTTTAAGTTGAGAATAAAATCAAGCTTGTCTGGGAATGTTACGCTCAGTTCAGACGGTTTTTTGCCGTTTTTCAAAATTTCAACCGCCAATTCGCCGGATTGATAGCCGTGGTCATAATATTTGAAACCGACTGTGGCAAAGGCGCCTCTTTCAACAGTGTCTCTGTCGCTGGAGAAAAAGGGAATGTCGTGCTCATTGGCCACTTGGATGATCGAATCCACTCCGCTGACGACAGAGTTGTCCAGCGTGATGAAAATAGCGTCTGCTCGTCCAACTAAAGATTGAGCGGCTTGCTGCACCTCAGATGTATTCGTAACCGCAGCGCGAACAACGCCGATGCCGTGTTTCGCCAACTGATCCTCTGCATTCTGAGCCATGATTACCGCATTCGGCTCTCCAGTATTGATGACAATGCCAACATTTTTCACTTCAGGAAAATGTTCTGCAATAAAATCCATGAGCCGCTGGATCGCTTCAGGGTTCGTATCCGAAGCTCCCGTCACATTGCCGCCCGGTTTTTCAAGATCGTCAACCAATCCTGCGTCAAGCGGGTCCGTCACCGCTGCAAACAACACCGGCATATTTTTCACCGCTTTTGCAATTGCTTGGGCAGTAGGAGTAGCAATTGCATACACTAAGTCATATTCTTTGGAAGCAATATTTTGTGCGATGGACAAGTTGTTCGTTGCATCTGCTTGCGCGTTGCTATAATCGACGGATAAGTTTTCGCCTTCAATGAGTCCTGCATCTTTCAGCGCATCAAGAAATCCTTGCCGCGTTGCGTCTAAAGATGGATGCTCAACGTACTGCGCGATCGCGATTTCGTATTCAAAATCATCTCCGCATGCTGCCAGCATGAAAGCGGCAATGGCTGCCAATACGATTACACCTAATTTCTTCATATCCCTTCCCCTTTTTGATTCCCCATTTTTTTAACAAAATCCCCTAAAAAAAAGCATTTATCTTGTTTTGATGCAACATGATAATGCTTACAGGAATTTTATAACCCTCATTATACTTTTTTGCCTATGGAACGTCAATTGAAAATGATGGTGTTTCCATCACAAAGCTTATGATATTGTCTCGTTTTGTCGAATCACCTCATTTACCCACTGAATTCCTTCTTCTGCCATTTGTTTCGTTGGATTCGTATGCGGCGTATGCTCAAATATAAAATATACATGCTGACATTGCGCCAAGAAAAGCAAAAGTGCTTTAATTGAATGATGCACTCCGTCATGTTCATGAGACGGATGCACCGGCACCCAGAAATATTCCTCTCCATGAAACTCTACATTATGTAAATGAACCACTTTAATATGATCTTTCCATTTGGCGATATATTCAAGCGATTGCTCTTTCGCTGCCAATATGTAATCGCCGATATCGATGCATAGATGCAATCCATATTTCGCCCATCGATCCAACGGAAATTCATGCAGCAATTGAATATTAAATGCAGAACGATTCATCCCGAGCTTAGGCTCGCAGACGATTGGCAGCCCGTGCTGATCTTGCAGTTTGCTTAATTTCTTCAAACCTTCTTCCAGCTTTGCCTTGGCAGCGGCGATAGATCTTTCTTGCTGGAAAAAAGGAAAATGCACTAAGATGTACTCAGCCCCCAATGAAGCCATATAAGCTGTTTCTTGTTCAAACTGCTTCCATGCCAACTCTGGATCCATTTGAACTTTTTCCAGTAAATCATATTTGCTTTCATTTCTCTTTAAAGGAGAGTGCAGACCAAATGAAGCATTCGTTTTCCGCATCTTGTCCATAAAAACATGAAAGGAATCCATGTTTGGAAACTCGCCGATTTCAATATGATCCAGTCCGTACTGAAACAATTGATCAAATTTGGAAGGATCGGTTAAAATTACGCTGCCTGAGATGCCGATGCGATGAGCTGTCATGATCCATCCCCTTTTCTTTTTTTCGAATTAAGTGCTTGAATGATCAAAAAATTAGGTCTTCGCAGCAATTTTTCATAGCTGCTTGGATTCCGCTTTTTAAATTGTTCCGTAGGAATCGGTTCTTTCATGCATTTCAATTCAAAATAAGTTGTCGTCACATTGACGATCTGATGCAGCGGCCTTCTGTAAAATTGCACTTCTACTTTTTCTGTTCCGTTATTCCAATAATCTGCGATTCGTTCTGTTTCAAAATATGCTTTCTCAGGTGACAGCTCGATATCTGACATCGGATGATGCACAGAAAATTGAAAGATTCCCCCTGATTTTAAAATGCGCGCGAATTCGCTGAAAGTGCGATCCCAATCCTTCACGTAATGCATCGTCAAAGAACTGATAATCAAATCGAATGCATCGTCTTCAAACGGCAGCGGTTCAGTTAAATCAGCCAGAACAATCTTTGCTTTTCCTTTCGTTCTTCGCTTTGCCGCCTCCACCATGTTAGGGCTGATGTCGATCGCCGCAGCAACAGCGCCTTTATTCAGCAAATGCTCTGTATACCATCCGGCAGCACAGCCAGCGTCTAAAACATGCCAACCTTGCAACGTCTCTGGAAGCAATTCGACCATGCTTGGCCGCTCATATTCTGTGTTGTATAAATTTGTCGCGTCAACTTCATGTTCATACCTTCCGGATAATTGATTGAATGCATCGATCACTTTCTCCTTCATCCGATTCCTCCTTGCCATTTTCCAATACCCTGCACAGAATTAATGACATTGGAAGCAAAATGCGCGGCAAACTGTGTTGAACCTGGCATGGAATAAGCCGCTATATTAGATTTCTCTGCGCCGCTTCTTTTTCCTGCAAGCAATCTAGATTCATATTCCGTTTTTTCATGATTCGCAAAAACTGAGTTCCTATGAGAATATTCAGACTATTTTATCGACCGACACATGCAATAGACTTCATCCGACTTTCATATATAATGAGAATGGTATGCTCTCCGTCATAAAGAAAACATGCGAGCTGAGGAGGCTGTCAGCATCTTGAAAAATCTTGCAAAACCCGAGTCGAAGATCTTCGGGCTGGTCATACCAAATCTGAGAAATCATTATCATGCAGAACTTGTTTACCATATTGAAGAGACGGCGCGCGAGCACAACGCCATGGTAATCCTGCGCCAAACCAAAGAAGATCCCGCCCAAGAAAAAAAGTCCATTCAAGCCTTGTTGCAGCACGGTGTGCAAGGAATGATTGTTCTCCCAGCTCAAGGAGAATATTTTAATGCGGAAATTTTGAAACTGGCTGCCCAGGACTTTCCTCTCGTCTTGATCGACCGGTATTTAAAAGGGATTCACACGTCTTCTATTACTACAAATCATGTCTCCGCTGCAAAAATGGCGGCGGATTATTTGTTTAAGCTCGGACATACGCACATCGCCTTGCTGTCTCCTCCGCCTCAACATACGACGACTTTCGAGGAACGAATCGAAGGATTTGTACAAGCGCACTTGGATCGGGGAATTTTAGTAGACAAATCAGTTTGGGTAAGCGATCTGACCGCCGATTTCTTCGCCCCTGTGCAAATCGAACAAGCAGAGAACGATGCAAGGAAAGTAATGGAACTTTTGAATCGCTGTCCATCCGTCACTGCTTTATTCGCCGTAGATTATCCCAATGCCGTTCTAGCTGAAACAGCGGTGGAACAACTAGGTTTGCAAGTGCCGGAAGACATATCCATCATCAGTTTTGACGGCCCTTTTTGCGATTTAAGCGGACAAGGACGGATTCCCTTTACTCACATGCGTCAAAACGAGGAGAAAATTGGACGCTTTGCTGTCGAATATATTTTGCAATGGATGATGACTGCTCAACAGCCTGGCCCCGATCAAATTGTATTGGATGCTGTTCTTCAAGTTGGCGCTTCAACTGGTCCAGCCAGACGAAATTAGAAAGACGTTTTTCGACCATGAAACACTTGGCAGCGAAATGAACATTTGATTAGCTTGACTTAACATTTCGTAAAATTAAGATGCGCGGCGCGTTGCTGATGTCACTCGTCCTCAAACGGCCGCCATTTCCCCTTCTCCAGCCTGAACGGATTGATTCAGATCAAGATGTTGTTATTCCAATCCGTTTCTCCATGCCTGATTTTCAAACAAACTTTCGTCATTCAAACTTCTCCTTTAACACATCTAACAACTCTCTGATGTCATTGATTTCTGCCGCCGGCTCCACGCCCATCCGTGTCATCATTTCGTGGTCCCCCTGGCAGGAAACGAACGAAATGCCTGCAGCTATCGACGCTTTCCCGTCTATCCACGAATCTCCCACGCAAATCCATTCATCTGCAAAAATTTCCTCATACTTATGCAATATATAATAAAATCCGTCGGGCGCCGGTTTCAAAGACTTCATCATTTCCCTGCCGACGACGGCATCGAATGCATCCCGCACTTTGTTATCTCGCAGCGCTTTTTCGGCTGCATCGACGGAGTTGTTCGTAACGATCGCAAGCAAATATCGATCCCGCAGTTCATCCAAGAGCTCAACAACTCCCGGTTCCAGTCCAGCGTCGGTCATTCCCGCAACTTCGTGTTTTTTGACAATATCCCATATTTGATGATTTAATTGATCTGTCATTTTTTCATTCGATGCGGCTTTTTCGATCAGCATCGACGTCGTATGTTGATCCAAATTAATATCTTCCGGCACCAATTGGTGCGAGGTCAAAAAATGAAACGTTTCACGTTTCATCGCAGCAAAGTCGATGTTGGATCGCAAAATCGTATTATCCATGTCAAAAATAATGCCTTTGATCGATTTCAAGTTTCACAGCCTCCCAGCATTTCAATGAATCAGCCCCAATTATAACTGATCCGGCAAACGATTGCGGTACATATCCAATGCGT
Source organism: uncultured Paenibacillaceae bacterium (assembly GCA_937983035.1). Lineage (GTDB taxonomy): Bacteria > Bacillota > Bacilli > Paenibacillales > CALAME01 > CALKAN01. The sequence goes on from CALKAN010000251.1 coordinate 14,854, forward strand.
TTTCAGACTGCTTAAGCACTTCCATCGTTTTTTGATTGGGCTGCGCGTATATGATGGGATAATCCGCTTCATCGTATTTCGTTCGAACGGGAAAAGCCAGCTTCTCCTTATCAATCGAAAACTGAGCGCATACTCCTTCTTTATTGCCCCTCGCGTCAAGACGAATCCATCGATCCAAACATCTGAGGTAAACAGCATTCAATGCATGAATGGCATAGCCCGTATCCGGAGTATCTCCAAGCGTCAGCCGCTGATAGCAAAATCCTGCAGGAATGCCTTTGCATCTGAGCAGAGCGCATAACAAGTTTGATTTGGCATAACAGATCCCTTCCTTAAAATACAAAACATCCGACGCTTTCCAAGTTACGCGCGGACTTTGAATATCCCAAGAATGAGCGATCTCGTCTCGAACGAAATGGAATGCATTTTCGATATACGACAATTCATCAATTGCAAGCTTTTGCAGTTCCTCAGCCTTCTTCCTAATGTGAGGATGAGAGAAATCAACTTCTTCTGTTTCTTGCAAATAATCGTTCATTTGACTTGATGCCAATTCCAGTTTCAGTTTCATCAAATGACACCCCTTCCTATTTCTGTTACCCATAGTCCACTGTCGAAACAGGAAAAAATATCAGCTCCCCCTGTATGGATCGTCAAAGACCACTTCGGTTCCGGCAATTTGATCATACATCGATCGATGGTCGTTCATCCCCACGACTCGCAATGCGCTTGCGATCACAGCAATACCCAAGGTCATCATATAGACAAGTCCGGTTACAATGATTCGTCGAAACATAGTAAACACGCCAGGTTTGGAACGGCCTTTTACTTTTCGGATTTTAATGCCGCAAATTCGTTTGCCAATCGTATATCCGTCCCAAAACACAGGAACTAAAAAGAAATATAAAAACAAGATAATCCTCGTGTAAGGTTCTTGCGCGGTTCCGTCTGTTAAGCAAAGAAAGTATATATAAAGGGATGACCACGATAATAACATCTAATACGAGCGCCCCCAACCGAATCATGAATCCTGCCGGCATGCGTCTCCCTCCAAATTCACTTAAAAATTTACTCTAATAACAAATTTCTCAAATGATCTTTCATCAAATCATTTGATATCCTTAATGCCTCTTCGCGGCTCT
>CALKAN010000252.1 GCA_937983035.1 uncultured Paenibacillaceae bacterium
AACAACTGCTCGAATTTGTTCCTGATCGGTTAGGACATGACCGCCGGTATGCGATAGACGCTTCTAAGATCAGAAAAGAACTGAACTGGACGCCGCGCGCAGCCTTTGATGAAAGTTTAAAGCGCACGGTGGACTGGTATGCGGAACATTACAAATGAGAATCTGGCCTCAAACCGGCCAGATTTTTTGTCTGCACGGATGCCGTTTCGATTATGTGATTCAAGCATATGATGAGTAAGAAATCAGCCGAGACAGAAAGGAGGAGGTCGTCTGAAAATCTTAATCACGGGAGCATCAGGCCAATTAGGAACAGATTTGTCTCATTTGTTATCCAAGCACAACGAGGTCAGAGCATTGTCTCGCAAACAATTGGATGTGACCCATGCTCATCATGTGATGGAAACGGTATGTCACATGAAGCCTGATGTCATCATTCATGCGGCAGCCATGACCGCAGTGGATGCGGCGGAGGAACATTCCGAACTTGCTCATTCGATTAACGCATACGGGACGCGAAATGTTGCCGCGGCTGCGAAACAAATCGATGCCAAACTTTTGTACGTCAGCACGGATTATGTGTTCAGAGGAGACAAGGGGTTGCCGTATGTAGAAACAGACATTCCATCACCGCTGAACGTTTATGGGAAAACGAAACTGCTGGGGGAGCAGTTTGTGGAATCGATTTGCGATAAATATTTCATCGTTCGCACTTCATGGCTGTATGGTTCTCATGGAAATAATTTTGTGAAAAAAATCGTTGCTGCTTCAAGGCGAAATCATGAAATTTTCGCTTCTGCGGACAATATCGGTTCACCGACTTACTCATATGATCTCGCATGCTTTCTGCAGCATTTAATGATGACGGACAAATATGGCATTTATCATGCATCGGGCAATGGCTGCTGCTCAAGATACGAGTTTGCCGAGGCGATTTTAAAAGAAGCCGGCATGTTTCGCACGAAAGTGATCCCTGTGCAATCCGATGTTTTTGCACTGCCGGCTGTCAGGCCGCTCAATACATCGCTCGACAACTTGGCAATCCGAAAGAACGAGCTGCCCGCATTGCGGCATTGGCGCATCGCATTGCAGGAATTTGTGCAAAAAGATTTATTTTTCAAGAAAGGAATGGGAGCGGTATGAGCCTGGATTCGCCGCAGAATCAAGATGCTTTCATGCAGCTTGGGCATGAGCACGGCCGCAGGCATGGATATGATCACGGAAAAAACAACGGGTTTCGAGCCGGGATTGCCCGTATGATGGCTGAACGAGGCATCCGCGACGGACTGCCTAAGCTTGACATGAAGATCGTATATGTGTCATCCGGCATCGGGGTTCCTTATCCGGCCATTGACGAGGCGGTCGTTCGAGCGCTGCAAGGGTTGGTTTCAGATTTGATCGTGGCTGCTCCTTCTGACCCTGTTGCCGCTATTGCCAAAAGCAGCAGACCTGATTGGGTGCTTGTGCTGAACGGCGTCGTATTGCCGTTGGAACAAATTCAGGAAATTCGGCAGCAAGGGATTAAAACCGCCGTTTGGTTTACGGATGATCCTTATTATACGGATTGGACTGCCGAAATTGCTCCGAACTATGATGTTGTATTTACATTGGAACTCAGCTGCGTGCAATTTTATCGCAGTTTAAATTGCCAACAAGTATATTACATGCCGTTTGCAGTGGATCCCGTACAGTATGCTCCTAAGCCGGTGGAGTATGCTTATCATTCCGATATTTGTTTCTTCGGCACGGCCTATTGGAACAGAGTTGCTGTAATCGAGATCGGAAGAGCGTCGTGTAGGGAAAGAGTGTAGATCTCGGTGGTCGC
>CALKAN010000253.1 GCA_937983035.1 uncultured Paenibacillaceae bacterium
CGCGCCTTTCGTATGAAACATTCCCGTTGAACCGGTAATCCCTTGTGTGATGACTTTCGTATTTTTATTTACAAGAATACTCATCGTCTACGTAAACCTCCTGTTTCAGCAATTGAATTTCCATGTGCTACGAACGAGCTTTATTACGCTTTCACCAGATCAACGATCTTTTGAGCGCCGTCTGCCATCGAATCTGCTGGAACAATGTTCAGACCGGATTTGGACAAGATGTCTTTTCCTTTTTCCACATTTGTCCCTTCTAAACGCACGACAAGCGGACGGTCAAGCTCTACTTGCTTTGCCGCTTCAATAATGCCTTCTGCAATTACATCACAGCGCATAATGCCGCCAAAGATGTTTACAAAAATGCCTTTCACATTCTCGTCAGACAAAATGATCTTGAATGCTTCCGTCACTTTCTCGGCCGTTGCGCCTCCGCCTACGTCCAAGAAGTTCGCTGGTTCTCCGCCGAAATGCTTAATGATGTCCATCGTTGCCATAGCCAAGCCGGCGCCGTTCACCATGCAACCGATATTTCCGTCCAAAGCAATGTAGCTGAGATCGAACTTAGACGCTTGAATTTCCTTTTCGTCCTCTTCGTCAAAATCTCTCAGTTCATGCAATTCTTTTTGTCTGTACAGGGCGTTGGAGTCAAAATTCAATTTCGCATCCAATGCCATAACGTCTCCGTCTCCGGTGACCACGAGCGGATTGATTTCTGCAATGGAACAATCTTTATCGATAAATACGTTGTAAAGGCTCATCATAAATTTAACAGCCTTGTTCACGAGCTCATTCGGAATATTGATGGAATAAGCCAATTTTCTAGCTTGGAACGGAAGCAAGCCGACTGCCGGATCGATCACTTCTTTGAAAATTTTCTCCGGTGTCTGAGCAGCCACTTCTTCGATTTCTGTTCCGCCTTCTTCAGACGCCATCATCACAACCCGGCCTGTATCACGATCAACGACGACTCCCAAGTAATATTCTTTCTTAATATCGCAGCCTTCTTCAATCAATAAGCGCTTGACTTCTTTTCCTTCCGGACCCGTTTGATGAGTAACGAGCACTTTGCCAAGCAATTCGTCTGCATATGTACGAACTTCATCCAAATTCTTGGCAATCTTGACACCGCCTGCCTTGCCTCTTCCGCCCGCATGGATTTGAGCTTTTACAACGGTTACAGGTGAACCTAAAGATTCAGCAGCTTTCACCGCTTCTTCCACAGTAAAAGCCACTTTCCCTCTCGGCACGGTGACTCCATATTGCCTGAAGATGTCCTTGGCCTGATATTCATGGATGTTCATCTAATATCCTCCTATCGCTTGAATCTTTTTTGCATAGCAATCCGCTCCGATATAATCTGGATGCCGGAGCAAGATTTGCCTTTTTTAATTGTGCCTAACCCATTGTACCACTTTTCTTCGACAGTTTCCTCTTTTTTTGCCTATATTTTTTTGAAATTCCAGCGAAAAATAAAAAAATGTCCCGTTTTTTATTATTTCTCAGGCAATGAACGCTGACTTTGCAAGCTGCGCAAACAAGAAAATGAGCCTCGTTGTCAGTGACGAGGCTTGTGTTTACTTATAAACAGGTTCAGTTTGCGTTACGATGCGAGGTTCTCTTTCTGCTTGCTTGATGAATCTCATCTCATCCCCGGTAAATTGGCACACTCTGCAGCGAACTTGAACCAGTTCATCGAGCAAGCCTTCTTCACTCTGTTCCGTTATTTCCCCGCTGATCGCATCCTTCATCACATCTTGCGACACTTGGCGAATAAAACTGAATTTCACTCGATTCGAACGGCAATTCGGGCAAAAATAAGGAACATCTTGCATATTCGTCACCTCTTTTGTTCATTTCCATGTTAATATTTCCCGAAACCCCGGAATATATGAGCCGGCATTCACAAAATTCAGCTTGCATCGCTGCGCTGACATTCCTGTGATGAATCGCATGCTCTGTCTGGAATTTTCGCTCCATCCTGTTTTTACACTGGAATCTTGTCAATTTTTTGGTATAATACTTGCAAAGAACAATTTCATATCGTTGCAAAGACATATGGAAGCACCGTTGTCTTCGCTTGATTTTACGTGTTCATGTCTGAGTGAATGAACCATATTTCAACAGCGAGGAAAGGGTGTTTTTTTTATGTTTGGCAAAATTCAAAGCGCATGCATTCAAGGAATCGAAGGACAGACGATCGATGTCGAAGTCGATATCAGCAATGGCATTCCGCAGTTCCATATCGTCGGACTGCCGGATTCAGCCATCCGCGAGTCCGTGGAAAGGGTACGCGCTGCGATCAGAAACAGCGGGTTCGAATTTCCGTTGCAAAGAATTACGATCAATCTGGCGCCGGCAGACGTGAGGAAAGAAGGGGCTGCTTTTGATTTGGCCATTGCTGCGGGCATTTTGCACACCAGCGGCCAGCTTGCATTCGACGAGCCGGATCGCTGCTTGTTTATCGGCGAACTTGCTCTGGACGGCACGGTCCGCGGCATACCAGGCGTGCTTGCATTGATAGATCACGCAAAAAACAGCGGATTCAAGACCGTGTATCTTTCCAAAGAAAATGCCGATGAGGCCTCCATCATAACAGGCATTAAGCTGAAGCCAATTGAACACTTAGCACAATTCAAACATAATATTAATGATATTAATGATTTATCTGTTAAAACAAATCAACATGCCGATGATTCTCCTTCACTAAATGCGGAAGATTTCGCAGACGTAAAAGGGCATGAACATGCAAAAAGAGCTTTAATGATCGCCGCAGCGGGCATGCACAACATTTTATTCATCGGCCCTCCCGGTTCCGGCAAAACGATGCTGATGCGCCGTCTTCCCGGCATTTTGCCGGAAATGACTGAAAATGAGGCGATGGAAGTAACGAAGATTTACAGCATAACAGGCCGAATGAAACATGTTTCCAGCTTAATGCGTCATAGACCATTCCGTTCTCCGCACCATACGATTTCTGCAGCCGGACTCATCGGCGGCGGACGCATTCCGAAGCCGGGCGAAGTCAGCTTGGCTCACCGAGGCGTTCTTTTTTTAGATGAGCTGCCTGAATTTCCCCGCGCTGCATTGGAAGCATTGCGGCAGCCGTTGGAAGACAAAAAAGTAACCATTGCTAGAACGAGCGCTGTTTATGCTTATCCGAGCGACTTTATTTTAGCTGCATCCATGAATCCATGCCCGTGCGGCTACTGGGGAGCAGAATCAGAAGCTCATGATTGCCGATGCACCCCGCTGCAAATCGCAAGTTATCGTTCCAAAATATCCGGCCCGCTTGCGGATCGCATCGACTTGCAAGTAGAAATCCCGGCTGTCGATTATTTAACAGCTTCGCAATCTGCGCCAGGCATGTCAACTGCACAAATGAGAGAAAAAGTAGAACATGCTCATCGCATTCAGCTGCAAAGAAAAACGTTCAACAGCAATTTGAAAGGGAGAATGCTGGGGGAATACTGCCGGCTTCCCGATGATGCGCAATCACTAATGCGGGAGGCGTTTGCTGCATTGGGACTGAGCATGCGCGCTTACGATCGGTTGCTGCGCATCGCAAGAACGATCGCGGATTTGGAAATGTCCGAGCATATTCAAAAAAGCCATGTCGCTGAAGCGCTGCAATATCGCTGCTTGGACCGAAAATATCATCAAGCGATCCGTTGATGGACACACCTGGAAACGATCGCAATCATTTAAAAAGCTGCTGGCAAGTGTTGAATGTCCCATGTTCCATCTTCCATCAGCTGGATGGAGATAAGATCGAATCGAAGCGGCGCATCCGCAATGCGATGCTGATAAAGATAAATGCTCGCTGTTTGCCGCACTTGGCGCTGTTTGCGGGGAGTGACCGATTCTTGCGGCGTTCCGAAACTCTTGGATGCTCTCGTTCTCACTTCAACGAAGACGATTTGCTCTTGTTTGCGCGCGATGATGTCAATTTCCCCGCTGCGGCATCGCCAATTTCGCTCGATGATCAAGTAGCCGTGTTCTTGCAAATATTTGGCCGCCGCTTCTTCTCCCAGCTTTCCTAACCGTTGTCTTGAAACCGACATGTTCAACCTTCTTTCTCCGCTGCTGCGAGTCGGTCTGCACGATAAACGGCACTGAGAATTTCAGCGGCTATTCCATACAGCTCTGCCGGAATTTGCTGCTGCAAGTCAAGTTTGGCAAGCACTTCCACAAGCGAACGATCTTCTTGAATCGGCACTTGATGCTCTTTGGCAATTTGAATGATCTTTTCGGCAACTTTGCCGATGCCTTTCGCTGATACAACGGGCGCCTCCATTTCGCCTGAACGATACGTCAAAGCAACAGCCTTTTGTCTTGAATGAGTTTCACTTTTTTTCATCATATGCGAATATCTACTCCTTCATAAAAGGCAAGTTCATGTTTCAAACGGCCTGCTGCTTTTTCATCTCCATTGTTTTCAAAAGAATACGGCCGAATTTGAAATGCTGCAACCGCATAACCTAGTGTTTCTAAAGCCGGCTTCAATTCACGATGCATATTCTCCAGCACATGTTTTGCTTGAGCGTGATCATTTCGAACGGTGATCATCACATTTTTTTGCACGACTTGCGCGTCGATCAGCACAGGCCCCAATCTGGCCATCGTCAGATCGAACAACATTCTGCAATTGTCCGGATCGAGCGTTTGCCCGTTTCGCTTTACTTGCGATTGAATTTGAATCGAAGCCGTTTGCTTCCCTTTTTCATTAAAAAACGGCACAACCATGGTGACTGCTTGAAAAACATCGCTTGACGCCTCCGCACTCATCAGCAGCTGCTGGCCGGTGATGTGCTGCATGAGTTGACGGGCCGTTGTTTTTATGTCATGCGGCATGACGTCAGCTGCCATGATGCGAAGCAACAGCGGCTTCATGCTGCTTTCAGCCGCATCTGCCGACTGCCCGCCTCGCATCAGCTTATTCTCATAATTTAAGCCGATGATCTGAAACAAACGCAGCAGCCAGTTTGAATTTGCTGACGCAGGCTGTGATGATAATGCGGATGATTCGGACAACAACTGCTGCAAGGCAGCCATTGCGCGAATGTTGTCAGCATCGCCTTTTCGTTGATGAATGAATGTTTCCAATTGCCTCAGCAATGTGTCCGTCAATTCCTCAAACGATTTGCCGTATTGCAGTTGGTAAAGCGGCTCAATAAATGCGCGTGTCAACGGATAATTTTGTTCATGCGCCGTCAAACCGCTGCGGATCCAATTGGATACATTGACTGTATAGTCATCTGGTTTCGCCTCTAAAATAGGCAGCAAAGCACGCAAAGTTTTAGGATCCGGCACGCCGCCTGCTTCATGCACCCGCACAACAAGTTCTCGAAACGGCAACCGCATAGGCAAGCCGGCTTGCTCCAAGAGATGCTTAATCGAATCATTGGTCATGGCCAATCGTGATTGCTGCAGCGGTTTCAGCCGGATTAGATCTCCTGAGGTGCCGGGCTGCACTTGCAAATAAGCCTTTTGACCTGCTTGCAGCGGAATTTCCAAACGCGCGCGAAGTTTCATCCCGTTTATTCTAATGACAGCATGCCGATCATCCAGCAATTGCAGCACTTCCCCTTGCAAAACCTGTCCCGGCCTCCATGTCTGAACATTACCTTTCGTCAAAGATGCTTCATTCGTCCATCGCTGCAATATTTGCAATAAGTTCATCCATATCATTCCTTGTAAATCACATTCATTTTCGATGCTTTGCTAATTGATGAGATCCGTCGCCATTTTGATGATTTACATGTATATATCGGCATCTTTTCATGATTAAATTATGGAACTGTATGTTCTGTTTAGCATTTTCATGGGGTAAATCCAACAAACAAGCTCAGCTTAAGCTGAGCTTGAATAAGAACTTTATGATATAAGAACGCCGTTATTAAAACAATTCTTGCTGCACATGCAGCAAATTGGTTAAGAAAGATCGTCGGTGCATCGGCGAAGGGCCGAATTGAAGAATGTTCTCACGATGAAGCTTCGTTGCATAACCTTTATGTACAGCAATGCCATATTCGGGATACATCGCATCCCATTCTTTGCAGAGCCTGTCACGCGTCACTTTTGCCACGATGGATGCTGCAGCGACCGATTGGCTGCGCTGATCTCCTTTAATAATGGAAAGCTGCGGAATTGGAACATCTACTTTCTCTGCGTCAACCAGCAAATATTCCGGAGTGACGGGCAACTGCTCAACGGCCAGCTTCATCGCCAGCCGAGCGGCTTGCTTGATATTGATGCGATCGATCGTTTCACTGTCTGCGCGGCCGATCCCCACCGCGATGGAACTTGACATGATTTGATCATAAATTTCCTCTCGTTTCGCAGCGGACAACTTCTTTGAATCGTTAATCTCCTCAATAACCGTCCCTTTAGGCAATATGACCGCTGCTGCTACAACGTCCCCAAACAAGCAGCCGCGGCCGGCTTCATCGATGCCTGCAATGAAACCGCAGCCCCTCTCCCATAAATCTTTTTCATATTCCAGCAATCGCAAAAACCTCCTAATGTGCATCTCCTGGCAGCATTTGCATTTCTGCTTATAGTTCCATTTCATGCTTGCAGCGTTTATTCGGGATAATCCAGGCTGATGGGACCGAGTTTCATCGTTTGCAAATCTCTAAGGATCACTTTGGATGTTTTCTCTAAATCAATTTTCCCCCCCGGCAGCAAACAGCCTCGCTTTCGTCCAATCTCCTCCATCAATTGAACGATTGATTCAACATCCAATGACTGATCTTTTAAATCCAAGCCGTATCGCTCTTCCAATCGGTCGGAGTAACGCGGAATAAGATGTTTGATCGTAAAGAAAACAACGTCCTGCGGATCAAAAATGGTCTCCTTGACAGCACCCGTGGCTGCGAGTTTATAACCTACCGCAGGATCATCAAACTTCGGCCATAAGATGCCTGGTGTGTCGAGAAGCTCCATGGATTGGCCGACTTTGATCCATTGTTGCCCTTTCGTTACTCCCGGCCGATCGCCGGTCGCCGCGGCATGGCGTCCTGATAACCGATTAATAAGCGTTGATTTGCCCACATTCGGGATGCCAGCAATTAATATGCGAATCGATTTATTTTGAATCCCCTTTTTTTTCAATGCTTCAAACTTCGGTTGCAGCATCTTTTGAATTCGGGATGGAATCTCTTTCACTTGCTTGCCGGACTGACTGTCCACGGCAATCGCTTCCAGCCCCTGCTGTTGAAACGAACGAATCCAATCTGCAGTAACGTTCGGGTCCGCCATGTCCGATTTGTTCAGCACTGCCAGTCGAGGCTTGTTTTGCATTATTTCATCGATCATCGGATTGCGGCTTGATTCAGGAATGCGCGCATCCAGCAATTCGATGACGATGTCGATTAATTTCAACTTTTCTTGAATTTGTCGCTTCGCTTTGGTCATATGACCGGGAAACCATTGTATGCTCATTGATCATCATTCCTTGCCATGATTCACTATTCGAACATTCTTCAGCGGCCAGAAAACGATGTCTACTCGCCCGACCACTTCATCCATCGGAACAAACCCTACGGATTCCATGCGGCTGTCTTTGCTCTGCGAGCGATTGTCGCCCATGACAAACAGACTGTTCTCCGGCACGATAACCTCCTCAATGCCGTTCTCGCTCATTTTGTAGTTGAAATGATTGTAAGGTCTGCCGCTTTCTTCCGCTGCCTTCAGCACTTCTTGCAAATAAGGTTCATCTATCACTTCGCCGTTTACATACACCCGATCGCCGATAACTCTGATCGTGTCACCAGGCAATGCGATTACGCGCTTTATATAGTCTTTCTCTTCCGGCGCATGAAACACAATAACTTCGCCGCGGCTTGGCTCCTTTATGTAATATATAAATTTGTTTACAATTAATCGTTCGCCGTCATGGAAATTTGGGAGCATGGACGGCCCCGAAACAATTGTAGGAGTGAAAATAAATGTGCGGATCAAAAGCACTAAAATTAGTGCAATTAAAAGAGCTTTGATCCATTCCCACAGCTCGCTTTTTTCTTTTTGTTGTTCGGCGCCGTTTTCATTCAATTTATCTCCAACATATTCTTGCATGACATTCACTCCAATTATACACACCGTCTTTGAAGCATAAGCACTTCTATTATATAAAAAAAGAAAGGGACTTGTATAGTCCAAGCCCCCTTGAAGCATGATTATCTAATTTCTTTAATTCTGGCTGCTTTACCGCTCCGTTCACGCATGTAGTAAAGCTTAGCGCGACGAACTTTACCGCGGCGCAATACTTCAATCTTAGCAATCTTCGGTGAATGTAATGGAAAAGTTCTTTCTACGCCGACGCCGTATGAAACTTTTCTTACTGTAAAAGTTTCACTGATTCCGCCGCCGCGGCGTTTTAAAACAAATCCTTCAAAAACCTGAATCCGCTCACGGGTACCTTCAACGACTTTCACATGGACGCGAAGCGTATCTCCAGGACGGAAATCAGGAAGATCTGTGCGCAGCTGTTCTTGCGTCAATTCTTTGACAATATGCAAAGACATCGATCACAACCTCCTTCCAACAGGTGTTCATTCCGTCTGCATTGCGGCTGTGTGCGCAATTATACGCGAAGAGGACCACCCTAATAAACACAACAAATTAAATATTAGCATACATGTGGATCATAAATCAAGAACTAATCGTTCGTGCACTCCTGTTCTTTAAATTGCTTCAGCCACATCCGCTCTTCCTCATTCAGCTGATCCGCATCAATAAGATCCGGACGGCGCTGCCAAGTTCTAAGCAGCGATTGTTTGCGGCGCCACTTTTCGATGCGTTCATGGTGACCGGATAACAATACTTCTGGAACAGCCCAGCCCCGAAACACAGCAGGCCGAGTATATTGAGGATATTCTAAATACCCGGTGCTGAATGAATCTGTCACCGCCGATGTTTCGTTGCCAAGCACGCCCGGCAGCAGCCGGACTACGGAATCTGCAATGACCATGGCAGGGATTTCTCCGCCGGTCAATACGTAATCGCCGATTGAAATTTCATCGGTCACCAAATGCTGCCTGACGCGTTCATCGACTCCTTCGTAATGGCCGCAAATAATGATCAGATGATCTTCTTGCGCCAACTCTTCCGCTTTCTTCTGCGTGAAAGGTTCTCCTTGCGGGCACATTAACAAAATGCGAGGCTGCGATGACGTGGCGCTGCCGCATAATGATTCAACCGCGGCAAAGATCGGTTCCGGTTGAAGCACCATGCCGCCTCCACCACCATACGGCGCATCGTCCACTGTCTTATGCTTATTGGTTGCAAACTCTCTGAAATTTACTGTATTTAATTGCACTTTTCCGCTGGCAGCGGCTTTTCCCAGAATGCTGGTTCCAAACACCCCTTCGAACATTTCCGGAAACAAAGTCAGAACATCGATCCGCATCGTTTTAAAGCATTCCTTCCATTAAATGAATTCGAATCTTCTTTGACTCTACGTCCACATCCAGAACTACGTCTTCAATATAAGGAATCAAGATTTCTTTTCCATTGGGGCGTTTGCAAACCCAAACGTCATTCGCGCCCGGATGAAGAATTTCATGAATGACTCCAAGCTTCTCACCGGATTCTTCGTAAACTTCGCAGCCGATGATCTCATGGTAATAATATTCATTTTCTTCCAATTCAAGCAGCTGATCTTGTTTAATTTTCAGTTTTTTTCCTTTGAGCGGTTCCACTTCTGAAATATGATTGAACTGTTTGAACTTGATGATGTAGACATTTTTATGCTTTCTGCCGTTCACTACTTCCAATGGAAGATACTGTTTATCCGGTATGTCTTCCAAATACAGCAAGCTTCCTTGAGCAAACCGAGTTTCCGGGAAATCCGTTCGCGGCCACACTCTCACTTCTCCGCGCAAACCGTGCGTATTGACAATTTCGCCCACTGTGTAATAGTTCTCAGCCATCACATTACGCCTCCACATGCATCGAATGTCAAATGAAAAAAAGATCATGAAAAGGGCTAGGAAAACCTAACCCCTGTTTACGACATGATTTCAACCGTCACTCGCTTCTTATTTTTAACCGCCGCCGAAGTCACAACCGTCCGAATCGCTTTCGCAATTCGCCCTTGCTTACCAATGACTTTTCCGACATCGTCAGGATGAACGGACAATTGGTAAACAATAATATGCTCCTTCTCTATTTCCTCAATGCGCACTTGGTCAGGATAATCCACCAGTGCTTCAGCGATCGTTTGGATCATCGATTTCATGATTTGCCTCCAAACTATTGCTTCTGTAATTTAGATTCATGGAATTTCTTCAAAATGCCTTGTTTTCTAAACAAGCTGCGAACGGTATCGGAAGGTTGCGCGCCGTTTTGAAGCCATTTCAGAGCAGATTCTTCATTGATCTTGATCTGAGCCGGATCTGTCAGCGGATTGTACGTGCCGATTTCTTCGATAAAGCGACCGTCGCGAGGTGAACGGGAATCAGACACTACAATGCGGTAAAAAGGCTTCTTATGCGCACCCATGCGTTTCAGACGAATACGTACTGCCATTTGCTTTCACCTCCTTCAAAAGCTTCATGTTATTTAATGCGGGAATTAATTTTTAAAAAGGAAATCGAAAGTTTCTCCCGATTCTTCTTTTCCCGGCTTTGCCGCCAGGTCCCATCATGGAAGAAAACTGTTTCATCATCTTCTTCATATCTTCAAACTGTTTGATTAAACGATTGACTTCGTTTACCGTCGTCCCGCTGCCGCGCGCGATTCGTTTGCGCCGGCTCGCATTCAACACCGACGGATTTTGTTTCTCGTAAGTCGTCATCGATTTGACGATCGCTTCTACCCGCTTCATTTGCGATTCATCAATTTGCAAATTTTTGAGGCCTTTCGCTTTGCCGATGCCTGGAATCATTTCCAGCAGTTGATCGAGCGGACCCATCTGTTTCACTTGCTCCAGCTGCTCTAAAAAGTCTTCAAATGTAAATTCAGCTGTTCTCATTTTGCGTTCTAATTCTTTCGCTTTTTCCGCATCGATGTTCGCCTGCGCTTTTTCAATCAATGTCAGCATGTCACCCATGCCGAGAATGCGGGATGCCATCCTTTCAGGGTGAAACGGCTCCAGCGCATCGATCTTCTCGCCAAGCGCTGCGAACTTAATCGGGCAGCCGGTGACTGCTTTAATGGAAAGCGCAGCGCCGCCTCGAGTGTCGCTGTCCAATTTAGTAATGACGACTCCCGTTAAAGGCATCTGCTCATTAAAATGCTCCGCTACGTTCACTGCTTCCTGCCCTGACATCGCATCGACGACAAGCAGCACTTCATCCGGCTCGACTGCTTCATAAATCTGTTTCAGTTCAGCCATCATTTCCTCATCAATATGCAAACGGCCGGCCGTATCGATGATGACATAGTCGTGATTGTTCTGTTTCGCTTCGGCAATGGCTTGCTTGGCAATATCAACCGGGTTGGCCTGCTCCCCAAGTGAAAATACAGGGACGCCAATCTGACCGCCGAGAATTTGCAGCTGTTTGATCGCAGCAGGCCGGTACACGTCAGCAGCGACTAGCAGCGGCTTATGATTCTGCTTCTGCAAAAGCCGCGCCAGCTTGCCCGAAGTCGTCGTCTTTCCGGCACCTTGCAAACCAGCCATGAGAATTACCGTGGGAGGCTTGGCCGCTTTAGCCAGCTTGCTTTGCTGACCTCCCATCAGTTCCGTCATCTCTTTGTTGACGATGTCAACGATGACCATCCCGGGCGTGAAACTTTCAGCGACTTCCTGTCCGAGAGCTTTTTCTTTCACCTTCGCAATAAATTCTCTCACTACTTTGAAGTTGACGTCGGCTTCCAGCAAAGCCAGCCTGATTTCGCGCATGGCTTCATTGATGTCGGATTCCGTGACTTTCCCTTTCCCCTTCAGTTTGCCGAACACGCTCTGCAGCCTGCTCGCCAATCCTTCAAACGCCATGAAAGCATGCCTCCCTATCGATCCAATTTTCGAAGTGCTTGGATCAGTTCATTCAACGATGCGAACGTCTTGTCGACATTCGGATCCGGGTGTTGAATGATCTCCTCCATTTGCTCTAAAATACTGCGCCTCTGCTCGTACTGCGCCGACAACTGCAGCAGCTGTTCATAATCTTCCAACGTTTGTTCAGCACGTTTAATATGTTCATAAACAGCTTGTCTGCTTATATTAAAGTTCTCTGCAATTTCACCGAGGGAGTAATCATCTTCATAATAATGCTTCATAAACATTTGTTGTTTATCCGTAAGCAGCGACCCGTAGAAATCAAGCAGCATATTGATTCGAGTCGTATTCTTCAGCACATCATTCATCTGAATTCGACGGTTCCTTTCATCACGATCTCCAGTTCTGCTTACCAAACAGAATTCATCATAATACATTCGAAATTCATTGTCAAGTATATTTCATTGACAGGGTATTTTTTCGCGCAGCCTCACTCTTGTTCAGCAGCTTCATCTTCCTCTTCTGTCATCAATCCAGCAAACAAGGCATGCACGTATTGCTCAGAATCAAACTCTTGCAGATCGTCGATCTTTTCGCCGAGACCGACAAATTTCACAGGAATGTCAAGCTCTTTTCGAATCGCAATAGCGATGCCGCCTTTGGCCGTTCCGTCCAGCTTCGTCAGCACGAGTCCTGTGACGCCCGTTTTCTCGCCGAACATTTTGGCTTGGCTCAATGCGTTTTGTCCGGTTGTCGCGTCCACGACGAGCAGCACTTCATGCGGCGCATCGGGCACTTCCCTGCGAATCACGCGATAAATCTTATTTAATTCTTCCATTAAGTTCGTCTTATTTTGCAAACGTCCGGCTGTATCGCACAGTAAAATATCGGCCTCACGTTTTTTAGCGGCTTGAATCGCATCAAATATGACGGCCGCCGGATCAGAGCCGGCTTGCTGCTTAATCACTTCAACGCCTGCCCGCTCTCCCCAAACCTCCAATTGTTCGATCGCGCCTGCACGAAACGTATCTCCAGCGGCAAGGATCACTTTCTTCCCTTCTTCTTTAAATCGGTGCGCCAGCTTGCCGATCGTCGTCGTTTTTCCGACACCGTTGACGCCGACAAACAAGTAGACGGTCAAGCCGCCTTCATTGATTTTGAGCGAAGTATCGTGATCCCCTTCCAAAAGCTCAACGATCTTTTCAGACAAGAGCGGCTTTAAATCCGCAGCGTCGCTGATTTTCCGCGCGCGCACTTCTTCCCTCAGCTCTTCTACTAATTCCATCACCGTCATCACGCCGACGTCCGAACTGATCAAAATTTCTTCCAGCTCTTCATAAAATTCCTCATCAATTTTTTTGCGGCGCGTAATTAAGTCCTCTACTTTTTTCGTAAATTGGGTGCTCGTTTTCGCTAATCCTTCTTTAAATTTTGTCGTCACGCTTTCCGTGTGCGCAGATATTTTTTCTTTCAGTTTCTTAAAAAAACTCAACAGTAATCCCTCCATCGATCGCTTTTCACATTATGCGGTAATCACTTCGCTGTCTTCATCCAGCTTCACGGAAACTAATTTGGAAACCCCGTCTTCTTCCATTGTAACGCCGTACAACACATCTGCTTCTTCCATCGTTCCTTTGCGATGGGTCACCACGATGAATTGCGTCGTCTCCGAAAATTTGCGCAAATATTGAGCAAACCGGCTGACATTGGCTTCATCCAAAGCGGCTTCTACTTCATCGAGCACGCAGAATGGGACAGGCTTGACATTCAAAATGGCAAACAGCAGCGCAATGGCCGTAAGCGCCCGTTCTCCTCCGGACAACAATTGCAAATTTTGCAATTTCTTCCCTGGAGGCTGCGCGACGATTTCAATGCCGGTTTCGAGCATGTTTTCCGGCTCCGTCAAGATGAGATCCGCGCGTCCGCCCCCAAACAATTGATGAAAGACAGACGAAAAATGAACGCGTATTTCGGAAAAAGTCGCTTCAAAGCGCTGCGACATTTCTTTTTCCATTTCCCGAATCACTTCGTACAAATGATTTTTTGCTTCGGTTAGATCTTCGTATTGTTTCGTCAAAAAAGCATGCCGCTCAGAAACCCGTTCATATTCTTCGATCGAGCCGAGATTGACTTCTCCAAGCGCCGATATTTGGCGCTTCAATTCTTTCACGCGTTCTTTTGCCCCGTCAACATCTTCCGGCACGCCATAGCGCTGTTTGGCAAGCTCGAAACTGATCTCATAATCTTCCGCAAGAGATTTCAGCAAATGGTCCAGCTGCACATCCAATCGGTTTACTTTTACTTCCGTTTGGTGCATCCATTCTTCTGTTTGCTTAAGCTGACGGCGCTGATCGATCGTTTCATTTTCCTTTTGCTGAAGCGCGGCTTCTTTCTCGGCTTTTTCCGCTCTGATGAACGCAATCCGCTTGGTGCATTCTTCTTTTTTTATTTTCGCATCGTTCAGCCGCTGGATTTGTGCTGTTTTTTCTTGAGCCGTCCGCTCAATCTCTGCCATCACTTGACTTAATGCTTGCTCGTTCGTCTGTTTTTCTTTGTTTAATGTTTGCAATTCCTTGTTCAAACGGTTCAGCTGGTCTTCCACCGCTTCTTTTTCGCGCGATATGGTTGCATGTCTCACTTTCAAATCCGTCAGCTGAGCCTGCATTTCATTTTTCGCCGTTTCGCGTTGTTTGCGGGCTGCTTCCGCTTGCTCGATT
>CALKAN010000254.1 GCA_937983035.1 uncultured Paenibacillaceae bacterium
AATCGCCGGCCCGACTTTATGCGCAGCCAAATTGAAAGGAAAATTAAACGGCGTAATCGCTGCGACGACCCCCAGCGGCACGCGCATCGTAAACCCGATGCGATTCACCCCGCCTTGCGCGGCATCCATCGGAATTTGCTCGCCATGGATGGACTTGGCCGCTTCTGCAGCGAATTGATACGTCTGCACCGTGCGCTTCATTTCTTCACGTGCAGCCCGAATCGGCTTGGCGGCTTCTTCCGCGATGAGCTTCGCGCATGTTTCCGCATTTTCATGCAAGATGGATGCCGCTTTGGACAAAATTTGCGCCCGTTCATATGCCGGCATCTTTTTGAATGTTTGAAACGCTTCATGCGCAGCCTCGATCGCCTGCACCGCTTCTTCCGGCTGAGCCATGGCAACTTCCGCAATCTTGCTGCCGCTGTACGGCGCAACAAGCGGTTCGTACTGCTTTCCTTCCTGCCAGCGTCCGCCAATCCACAAATGCCTTCGTTCAGCCATCTGCTTGCCCACCTCCATGATTCCACAACTTGCCATTATTGAAGCTGAAATTGTGCAACGATCGGAAGATGATCCGATGCTTCCGTCTGAATGATTTGCGCGTCTTGCAATGCAAGTCCGTCAGTATAAAAAATATGATCCAGCTTCACCTTCGGCTGATCCGACGGAAACGTCAGCGCATCCGGCTGGCCGGACAGCACCTCATGGAAACAACCGGCGATCTGCTGCATTTCTTCGCTGTGCAAATCAGCATTAAAATCTCCGACGATAATCGACGGTCCTGATTGCTGCTTTTGCACATATTGAATAATTTCGGCAGTTTGCTTCTTGCGCTCCGCTGCGCTCAAACCGCAATGCGTATTGAAAAAATGGACCGGCTTGCTCGAATATATATCGACGGTGACTTGCATCAACCCGCGCTGTTCGCGCTCGCTTGTCAGCAGCCGATTAACCGTTTCCAGCACAGGATAGCGGCTTAACACAGCCAAGCCGTATTGACGCCTGTTGCCTCCCGGCTGAATCGGCTCAAGATCTAAAGCGGGCAAATAAACGTAGTGCATGCGCAGTTCATTGGCTAAAATTTGAATTTGGTCTTCCCAGTTGCTTCGTTCTGACCAAAAGCGGTCCACTTCCTGCAGCCCGACAAGATCCGCGCCGGCTGCGGCGATCGTTTCCGCAATTCGCTGCAAGTTCAGCTTCTGATCCATCCCAACGCCATGTCGAATATTGTATGTGAGTACTTTCAAGCGAACACCACCTTTCGTTATTCATCATAACATAAACTTGACTCTGCCGGACTCCTGACTTACATTAAACGATGAGAAACCGGCAAATGCCTAGAAAAAACGAAACATAAAAGGAGTCTGTTCCATGAAGAAAGTATTGCCTTATAAAGACAGCCGCCCGCAAATCCATCCTTCTGTCTATTTGGCATCCGGCGCGGTCGTAACCGGCGATGTCCGCATTGATGAACAGTCCAGCATCTGGTTCAATGCCGTCATCCGCGGAGATGTTTCTCCCACGATCGTCGGCAAACGCGTCAACATACAGGACAATTCAACATTGCATCAAAGTCCCGGCCTGCCGTTAATCATTGAAGACGATGTCATCATCGGCCATAATGCGATCTTGCACAGCTGCACGGTGCGAAGAGGAGCCTTAATCGGCATGGGTGCGATCGTCTTGGATGGTGCCGAAATCGGCGAAGAAGCGATGATTGGGGCCGGCTGTTTAGTTCCGCCAGGCAAGAAAATTCCGCCGCGAACGCTTTACGTAGGAACGCCGGCGAAGCAATTGCGGGACTTAAACGATCGCGATTTGCAAGAGATGGAGCGCATACGAACAGAATATGTCATGAAAGCCCAACTGTATAAAAGCGCGGAATCTTAATTTTGTTTAGAAAGCCCTCATGTTGTCGATAATGACAGTGAGGCTTTTTTTT
>CALKAN010000255.1 GCA_937983035.1 uncultured Paenibacillaceae bacterium
ATGATCAAATGCAAGATCCAGCTTCAATGCCTCTTCCACGGAAAACAGTTCTACTTCATCCGCATCATCGCTCGCTTGGCGGTCAGCCAAACGATGCTCCGGCACAATCGCGTAATGGGCATTGGATATAATCCATCCCCGCGGATCCCGCCCAGGCTCATCATACACGCCAAAATGTTTGAGGTGAAGGTGATCGACTCCAGTCTCCTCTTTCAACTCACGCAGCGCCGTCTCGAATGACGTCTCGTTTGCGTCGACGAAACCTCCCGGCAGCGCCCACTTCCCGGCCTCGATGTTCGGCCGTCCTTCGCTGTCGGTCATGCTTCTTCGAATCAGCATAATCTTCAATTCCATCTCCGGAGGCTTATATTCTTCCACTTTCGTCGAAAGGATTGTAAACACTGCGATGTCAGCCGTGTAGCCGTCCGGAGTTCGGTATTGACTTGCATCATATTGTGCCAGCGCTTGTTCGTTGGACATAGATTCAATCCCCTCGATCAATAGATTTGTTTTAAACTAACGTCTACCCTCAGCCATTTTTTCTACCTGTAGTTGAAAAGCGTTCAAGTTTAGGAAAATAATGATGTTTAACAATGTTTAATTAACAATTATCTATTTGTTAATTATAAGTATATGTGAAGATGCAGCATTTGTCAATGTTTTTTAAATTTCGTGTGCAGCTTAACCTCATATCATTCACAAAATCAACCATAGATAAACAACCTTAGTATGTTCAAAAATGAAAAATACATGCATCTTGCGGGCGCCGAGCCATGTGCCGAGCCGCAATCGCTCCTTATGACATATAAATATCTAACGACAACTAATGAACCATTCCAATGCATGGTTTCATTAATATAGGAGTGAGCAAACTGTTGAATATGTTCAAACATGCCCCGCGAGTTGCATGGAGATCGAATAAGAATGTCAAAATTGGTTCCGGATTTGGATGGACATCGAGCAATTGGTCCGGTTATGCGATCACGAAGACGGACAGTGATTTTAACAGCGTGTCCGGCCAATGGATTGTCCCAACAGTAAGACCGTCAAGCAGCAATGCCTACTCTTCCGCATGGGTCGGCATTGACGGTTTCAATAATGATTCATTAATTCAAACAGGAACTGCGCATGATTCCATTAACGGATCAGCCAGTTACTATGCATGGTGGGAAATCCTTCCCGCAGCGGCAACGAGAATCCCGCATCCCGTGTCGCCGGGAGATCGAATGAGAGCGGAAATCAATCATATAGGGGGCAGCATGTGGTCCATCATGCTCATCAACGATACGAAAGGGTGGACATTCCGTACGGTTCGACCGTACTCAGGTCCCCGGGAATCTGCCGAATGGATCGTAGAGGCCCCTTCCATCAACGGACAAATTACGAGGCTTGCTAATTACGGAAAAGTTGCTTTCAGCAGAGCTGAAGTCAATAGCGGCAATCCGAATCTGACCAAATCTAACGGCGGGGTGATGATTCAAGATAACGTTCAAGTATCTACGCCGTCAGCGCCAAACAAAAGTCGAAACGGCTTCGTCGTTTCCTATGGTTCATCTAAGCCAAAGTCTGCTGCAGCCAGCAAAAAAACGAAAAAGCTGCCAAGAAAAAAATAAAAAAGTTGGAGTACGATTTCCGTACTCCAACTTTTTTCTTCATTATCTTTTTTTCATAATGCCGTGCGGGCGTCTTCTAAAGTTTTTGATCCGCCTTGGGGGCAATGCGTTCCGAACTCGATTCGATTGAATTCGTCTCTGGTTGCCAGCGAGAGTCAAGTTGATGATCAAGTCAGAGCTGAGGCTTGAAATAAGTCGAAAGCCCAATCTTCTGCAATTGCGGCAGCTTGCAATTAAACATCGGTCAAAAGCCGTATTCGGAACATCGGTAAATCTGCTTGTTCCGCTCCAAACGTTTCCGACTTCATCTTCAGCATAGTAAAAATCGACAAGCCTTGCATTTCCGCTGAAAACGACGATCGTCTGCCCGGCCGGAATCGCATACCAGCCTCTTTTTGCATACCCGTCTGGACTGCAATTGCTGTTTTCATAAATATAGCAAACATAGACCGTATTGGGAGTAGAGTTGCGAAATCGAAGAGCCAGCGATGACACCTCCCTTGTTGACCCGGACCTTCATCTAAGGCTAAATACGCCCCGTCTGAAGATTCCTTCCTGCCATCATATGGGTTTTCACTGCAAACGAAACCGGCAATGTGCGGATTTTGAGTCAACTTCACACTGTCACGCTTTTTTCATTTTCTGCACTCATTGGAAACATTTCTGCAATCGCTCTGCAGCCTTCATTAAAACTGCTAGGGCTTCTTCAGAACGAAACTGTGCCAAGCTTTCATTCTGCAAATGACTCACAAACTGTTCCAAATGCTGAACCGCTTGTTCCGTTCTGTCCGAGCACAGATGATGCTTGACTTGCGCCAGCCGGTTGGACAATGGCTGGTACAGCGGTTTTTCCAATTCTCCCCGCATATGATAATCATCGAGCAGCAGCTCCAGATCAGCAAGGAGCTCCTCTGCCGACAACGCAGACATCTGAATCGCATAAGTCAATGATCCTTCAGCAGGGATGATCAACAGATGCAGGCGATAATCGCCTAATGCAACGTTTCTCGCTTCAAGCACCGGCTCCAGCTGCGGATCAAACGAAATGACAAGCTTCGCGCGGCCTCGAATGACAGACACTTCGCCTTCCCCGATGTCAACTTGATCATCCGGTTTGACTAGCAGCGGAATATGCTCCTGAAACGGCTCTTCATGCTCAATGTCCACCGTCAAGCCTTGTTCTGTAAACACGACGGTTTTGAAGCCGTCATTCCCTAACGAATAGTTTAGCTGCACATCTCCGGCCGGCAGGTCTGCTTTACCGACAACCGGCTCGTAAGGCTGACCGTTCACTTGATAAGACGGAAGCACATGTCCATTTTCATATATTCGAACTCGGTCATGTTTTTTCGTTCCCCACGCAGCGTATCTGGGCGAAGCGGAAGTCGATTCCGTTTGACTGGAAATCATCATGCCGCCTTGCGGATGCCAAAGAGCGCCTAAGCCGAACGACTGCAAGTTCGACAGCAAGTTTCCTGCATTAAAAGCGGCGTAGTAATCTGGCCGGCGCACATAAGTAAACGTCCAGCCGCTGCGATCATCTTTCCGCTGATGATTAAACCGCTCGCTTGCCATGTAAGGCAGCATTTGAACGGCATCGTCTCTTTCCGCCTCCGTCGGATGATAACGATACAAGATCCGGTTATACAAACCGTAAGGGTTGTAAGCATTTCCCCCGGTTTGCTGCAAAGCAGGCACGTTGGGCCACGCTCCCGATGCGATCGTTTGCTTCGCTGCGGCAATTTCCTGCTGCACCTCTTCCTGCGTGCGGACGAATGCCCGGGCCAGCGGCAGCTGTTCTGCCAGCGGAATGTCTTTCCTGCGGATATAGCCTGAACCCGTGCGGCTCGACGAGCCGGCATTATAAATGAACATCGACCCATCCGGTTCACGCACCAAATTGTAAGAAAGCCATTCAAAAAAGGCGGATTCTTTGTCGATCATTTTCTGCAGGAAAGGCGTGTTTCGAAAATAGAAGTAATCGGTCATCAAATTTTGCATATGCACTCCGAGGTTGTACCCCATGTCATACGCATCCGCTTCATAATAAAAGCCGGCAGGGCTGATAAATGCTTCTTCCGATTGCTCAAATCTTTGTTCAAGCAGCGCTTCAATTTCAGCATCTGAATGATGCTGCAAATAAGCCGCGGCTGCCGACCAGAGCAGCGTATACTGGTTCGTATACGAGCGGCCGGCATTCCACCGGTTCTCGTCCGTAAGCGCATGAACGAGCGCTTTGCGATAGGCCGCCATCACCTGGTCATACAATGGTTCATTGATGAATGGAAAATCAGGATCTGCGGCTTTGGCCTCGTTTAATAAGCGAATCGTCTGACCGAGAAATTGCACGGCAAATGTGGTGCCCGCCAAGTTAACATTGCCCCAGCCGTATTCGGAAAATGCTCCTTCTTCACTTTGCAAACTGAGCAAGTGCTCGAGCACGGCTTCGAGCCTGTGACCCACTTCCGGCATGCCGTAATACAAATTCCACTCCGCATTCCGAGTGTAGAAATAAGCGAGCCACAAATGATTTTCCTGCACCCGCGCATTGTACGGCTGATTATCCTGCGGATTGCGGTGAACGACGATATCGATGAAACCGCGATGAGGTTCATCCATTTTCACCGCGTTTGCGATCTGATGGAAATGATAAAAATAATACGGTATGCCGCGCCGATCATTCACCCATACGAGCGGCGCCAAATAATCTTCATCCGCAAAATCTTGGACGTCGATTTGACTAAAATCAGGAGCCGGCACGGGATCAAGCGCAGCCGTAGACAAGACAGCCGGACCGAGCATCCTCGAACTGCCCGCCTCCGCCGATGCTGAATGCATATTCCATTTGCGGCTTCAAAGACGACGCGGCAAATGTTGTCGCAGCCGTTTCTCCGATCTTCATGCCGTCCAAATAAACATGATACAACATATTTTGTTGTTCCCCATGCTCGATCACTTGCGGCCATCGCAGGGCAATTTCCGTATAAGAGGTTGAATCTGCAATGATCTGCGCCCCTTCCGGCCAATTCAATCCGTAAATGAGGGACGATTCGAATTGCTCCCGCGCCTCAATCAACGCTTGATGCGCTGCCAGCCAATCTTCCGGCGTGGAAGAAGGATCGTTCGCCGTCTGCTTGGCTGCTTGAATAGCCGCTGCGAAATCATCTGCTGCATCCTGCGGATACATGCCGGGCTCATCGCCGATTTCCGCTTCTTGCAGCAGCGCTTCAGCGCGAGCAATTTCCTCTTGTAATCCGATCAAATCGTTCGTCTGCCACGAAATCGTCACTTTGCCGATTTGAATCGCCCAATCCGCCCGATGATTCGAAGTATCGCCAAAGATGATCTTTAAAAATTTAGCGCCTTCCGGCAGCTCGTTCGCCGCCCAAGTAAACTTTCTCCATCCGTCTGCCCGCCAATCCGCTTGATCAGAAATTTTATTCACCTCATCGAGCGGAACGTAAACTTCATGATCCAGCGACGTTTCAAAGCTCATATCGCCCGGCGTTTCATCGCCGTCTCGGTGATACCATGTCACCACTTCAAAAGCGCGCATGTCATCCTTGTCCAAATCAGGCACCGCGTAAATCACATAAGCTTCTCCGCCGGATGTTTTAAAAAATCGATTGCCATCCCCGTCATAACGATCCGGATTGCTCGTCGTAATCCCTACATTGTCCGTTCTCGCAAACAATTTTGTAAAATCACTGCCTTCATCCACCAATGTGTCCTCCTTCGCTTCCAATGCAGCAGGAAACAAAATGAACATGCCGGCCAATACCGTCATGCACAGCCCTAACGTTAGAATCCTTGGCTTCAAGACAGATTCCTCCCGAAAATCATCTTTTCAAGGCGGGGCTTTGCTTGATTCTGTTCCACCCCTTTCTTCAATATTATGTCGTGTTCCTCCCGCTTCAGTTTCAATGTACGTCACCTTGCCCTATCCGAACTAGTTTAAATTTGCTTTAAAAACGGGAACGCGCAGCATTCAAAGCGAATCTCGGCCGCATGTGCGAAAATGAAACCAAACTTAAACTATCTTTGTTTCCGCCTGAACCCCTATAATAAATCCAAATGCTTATCATGCAGAACTAATGAATAGCGAGGTAATTGTTATGCATGCAGACAAAGATTTAGTCATTTTAGGAGGAACTCCTGCAGGCATCGGCGCAGCCGTGGCAGCGGCCAGAAAAGGAAGCCGCGTCATCATGCTGGAACCGTCTGCTTTTATCGGAGGGATGATGACGAGCGGACTCGGACTGACGGAC
>CALKAN010000256.1 GCA_937983035.1 uncultured Paenibacillaceae bacterium
GTAAAGAAGCTGGGGCAAAGCGAACGAACGGATTTGCCCCAGCTTCTTTTTTTGCCGGGCCGGTCAATGAGCGAGATCCGCATATGACGATGAAACGGGTTGAATATAATCCCGGCGCCGGCGCCAGTGTGATGAATATGATCGCTGCCGGAGAGCTGCCGGATATATTGCTTTCCAGCACGACGGGAATTGTTCCGCTGATGGATGTCGGTGTTGTAGCAAATCTCGATTCTTTAGTGGAAAAACATGATGTGGATTTATCGGTATTCGATCCAGTAACCATTGACGGCATTCGCACCTATACAGATGAAGGAAGTATTATTGCTCTGCCTTATGCGATGAATTTCTCGGCATTGTTTTACAATAAAGATATTTTTGATCGCTTCGGCGTGGGGTATCCGGAAGATTACATGACATGGGACGACGCGATCGCGCTCGGACGGGAACTGACTCGTTTGGATGAAGGCGTGCAATACCGCGGCTTGCATCCGATGGGGACAGATCTGGTTGGCTTCGGCCTTTCTTTGCCGTATGCAGATCCGGAGACGAATACTGGTCTGCTGGACACGGATGAATGGCGAAGGGTGGTTCAAATGGTGCAAGAAATTTACACGATGCCCGGTTTTGCGGTGGATGGTGTGAGCATGCCGCCATGGCAGCCGTTTTTAACGGACAAAACGATCGCGATGCTGGGGAACTGGGGCGATATGATGATCGGCCCGATTCAAGACATGATCAATGAAGGCGCGGTATTTAATTGGGACATGGCAACGATACCGAACTTCGAGGAAGCCATCGGTTATGCGCGCACTGTTGATTTCCACAGTTTGATTGTCACTGCGACGAGCAATCATAAAGATGAGGCTTTTCTAGCGATCGCACATGTTGCTTCTGATCCGGAAGTGCAGATGACAATCAGCCGCCATGGCCGCTTGCCGGCGATTGTGAAGACGAGTGAGCATCAGCAGCATTTCGGAACAGAACTAACGATGTTTGAAGATAAAAATTTAAATGCCATTTTTGGTGTTTCGCCAAGCCCGCTGAACAAGCAAACGCTGTTTGACGGAGACGGACGAAATCTAATTAAGCAAGCCGCCCGCCGTGTCGCCTGGCAAGGGGCTGACATCAATACGGCTTTACGCGAGGCAAACGAGGAATTGAATCGGATTATTCAGGAGAAGTTGGGCGAATAGCCTTTAATATTTGTTAACAAGATGACTTGGGCAGAATATTAATCCAAAATTGAGGAGGAACTGCCGTGGCATTCTTGAGGGTGACAAATGCAAGCATGCATCAAAAGCAGGCCATTATCATGCTGTTAGTTTTGTTGCTGATTGCGGCAGGATGCAGCGCAGGCGAACATTCCATGGAGGCAAAGGAACTTGATCAGGAGAATGCAGGGCTTAAGATCAGTGAAAACAGCAAGAATGAAAACAGCGGAGACAACGCGCAAGGAAATATCGAACCGGTGACGCTCCAATTTATGACTTATTCTGGTGGATTATCTGATGATGAATTTAATACGTTTTTTGTTAAACCTGTCAATGATCGGTATCCGCATATAACGATGGAACGGGTTGAATACAATCCAGGACAAGGGGCAAGCGTTTTAAATATGATTGCTTCTGGAGAGCTTCCGGACATATTGCTTTCCAGCACGACGGGAATTTTACCGTTGATGGACGTGGGAGTGGTGGAAAACCTTGACCCAACCATTGCGAAACATAATCTCGATCTTTCCGCATTCGATCCGGTGACGATCGACGGCATTCGCACTTATACGGATGAAGGGAACATCATTGCGCTGCCTTATTCGATGAATTTTTCAGCTTTGTTTTACAATAAAGAAATTTTCGAACGATTCGGCGTCGGTTATCCGGAAGATTACATGACATGGGACGATGCGATTGCACTGGGACGTGAATTGACCCGGCTGGATGAAGGAGTGCAGTACCGCGGCTTGCATCCGATGGGGACGGATTTGATCGGATTCGGCCTTTCGCTGCCGTACGCAGATCCGGAGACGAATACGGGATTGCTCGAAACGGACGGATGGCGGCGAGTGGTGCAAATGGTGCAAGAAATTTACACAATGCCCGGTTTTGCCGTGGATGGGGTGAGCATGCCGCCTTGGCAGCTTTTCGTTACGGATCAGACGATTGCGATGCTGGCCGATTGGGGAATTGGCATGATCAGCCGGCTTCAAGATATGGAAGCAGACGGCACGTCATTTGACTGGGATATGGTGACGATTCCGAATTTTCCTGAGGCTGTCGGCTATTCCCGCGCCGTTGATTTTCACAGCCTGATCGTCACGACAACGAGTGAGCATAAAGATGAAGCATTCCTGGCGATTGCGCATGTCGGTGCGAATCCGGAAGTGCAGATGATCATTAACAGACACGGCCGGTTGCCGGTCATTAACAAAACAGATGAGCATGAAGCGAACTTTGGCGCCGAACTTGCCTCGTTTGAACATAAAAACTTAAATGCCATTTTCGGTGTTACTCCAAGTCCGCTTCATCGATTAACGCTGTTTGACGGTGACGGAAGAGGGCTGATTAAGCAGGCAGCGCGCCGCGCAGCATGGGAAGGAGCGGACATTAATACGGCCTTGCGGGAGGCGAACGAAGAATTAAATCGGATCATTCGGGAGAAGTTGGGAGAATAATCGGCATTAACGGAACGCGCTGCAGCGCGTTTTTCCCGTTTTAATGAATCGTGAAGCGAAATTTTGAAGCTGCATGTTTGGATTGAAAAGAAGCAGTCGTTATGTTGCGTGTGAAAGTTAAGCATGTTCTGGGCATGTCTTGAACAAAAAAGGAGGAGAGACGGGTTGCAAAAAACGGCGATTGGCATGGCTGTTGTGAGCAGCATGTTGCTGGCGGCATCAGTTTTGCTGATCATTTTTACATTGAATCAAAGGACGGAGGAGAAGCTTGTGCACGACTTCTATAATGTTATCTCACAAAGCGGCGCAGATCCATTCGTTTACAAACATACAGACGGTTATTACTATTACACTCGGACGACAGGGAATAACGTGACGCTGAGGCGGTCGCCTGTTTTAACAGGCATCGAGTCGGGCGAGACGAAGATCATTTGGAAGCCGGAAGGGGAAATGGCTGGTTTTGGCGCTGTTTGGGCGCCGGAAGTGCATTACATCGATGATAAATGGTATGTGTATTTTGCCACGGAATCTGCGGAAAGAGATCATCGCATGTATGTGCTGGAAAACGCATCGCCGGATCCGTTTGAAGGAACTTGGGAATTGAAAGGGCAAGTGAAAGATCCGCACGATGATTGGGCGATTGACGGCACGGTTTTGCAAGTGGAAGGTCAGCTGTATTTTGCATGGTCAGGCTGGGAAGATGATCAAGGAGGGAAGCAGATCATCTTTATTGCGAGGATGTCGAATCCTTGGACCATAGCTTCGGAACGGGTGGAAATTTCGCGGCCGGAATACGACTGGGAAACGAATCACCGTCCATTGATTAATGAAGGACCTCAGTTTATGATTAAAAACAACACGATCAATTTGGTTTATTCCGCCAGCGGCAGCTGGACAGATGATTACTGTTTAGGACTTATTACCGCAGATGTTTCGGCAGACTTGATGGACCCGAACTCATGGACGAAAAGGGAGCAGCCGATTTTTCAATCTGCCAACGGTTTGTTTGGACCGGGACCTCCCAGCTTTACG
>CALKAN010000257.1 GCA_937983035.1 uncultured Paenibacillaceae bacterium
CCGCTGTTTGCATGTTTTCGATCAAGGCCTGAGATTGTTGAGTAAAATATTTTTGTTCATTTTTTATACATAGTATTGACATGCATAGATATACGATGTATAATGAAAATGATTTTTTCAATCATGCAAAGGCGGTGGTACGTTTGCAAATCAATAAGGAACTTTTGAAAGGCAGCACCGGAATGATGATCTTGAATTTGCTGGCGCAAAAAGACTGTTACGGTTATCAGATGATGAAAGAACTGCAGCAGATCTCGGACGGAGTTTTTCATTTAAAAGAAGGAACATTGTATCCTATTTTGCACGGCTTGGAGTCTAAGCAGTGGGTAGAGTCATATTGGGACGCGATGGACGGACGCAAACGAAAATATTATAGAATTACGAAAAAAGGAAGAAGCGAACTTCAAGCAAAGAAAAAAGAATGGAAACTGTTCCGAAATGCGCTGGATCGCGTTCTTGGGGAGGAGCCCGTATGAAAGAGCAGCATCCATTGATTCAAAAGTATGTGGACGATGTTTGCCGTCAAGTGAAAGCCAAACAATTGCGTGAAGACATTAGACAGGAGATCAGCAGTCATCTGGAAGAACTGATGGAACTAAAGCGCAGCCAAGGCGCGGATGATCAGACTGCCGCAACATGGGCGATCGATCAAATGGGAGATCCGAGTTCAGTGGCTCGCGGCTTTAACCAAGTGCACAGACCGCGTTTTCCGTGGGGGGTGTTTGGCTTGTTAGCCTTGTTGTTAATCATTGCGGTTTCAGCCATGCATGCGGTCGAACTCGGTTATCGAACAAGCGGGCATGTAATGGCCGATGCGGGTCTTTTTAAGAAACAGGCGGTCTTTATTATGATTGGAATTGTCATGCTGCTTCTTCTCAGCCGGATTCATTATCGCAAACTATTGCCTTTTTCTTGGTTGATTTACGCCGGCGCGGTCGTTCTCTTGTTGGCTGGAACAGCAGCGGGAATGCATGTGAACGGCGTTTCCGGTTATATTGATGCGGGACCGGTTACGATCCGAACAGCGGATGCAAGCTTGTTCCTTTTTGTCATTGCATTAGCCGGTTTCCTTTGCCGGCGTCAAGAGAGTTGGAAGGCGGCTGCTATTCACGCACTGCTTTTTGCTGTTGTGCCGATCGTTCTTTATGCGATGATTGCCTCCTTTTCAACGATGGCTTTATATGCCGCCGTTCTTGTAATAATTTGCGTTCTTGCTGGATGCAGCTGGAGATGGATGTTGCCTCATCTATTATTGTTCCTGTGCTTCTTTGCCTTCTATCCGTTGGTTAGTTTGCATGCTCGAACGCGGCTGACAGCATTTTTGCACCGTTATAACGATCCGGATGGCGCCGGATATTTGTACGTGCAGATCGATGAAGCGATGCGTTCCGCTGGTTGGCTGGGACAAGGATTCGATTCCATCCAGGAACGGCTGCCTTATGTTCATGCAGACATGATTTTTACTTATCTCGTTCACGGTT
Source organism: uncultured Paenibacillaceae bacterium (assembly GCA_937983035.1). Lineage (GTDB taxonomy): Bacteria > Bacillota > Bacilli > Paenibacillales > CALAME01 > CALKAN01. The sequence goes on from CALKAN010000257.1 coordinate 1,482, forward strand.
TAGGGTGGCTGGCTGGTGCGGCGATCTTGTTTATTGTTATCGTTTTTGTTACGCAGCTGGCAAAAGCGATGGGAGCAGTGAAAGAGTCTTATGGAAAATTGCTGATCGCCGGAATTGGCACGTTGTTTGCTGTGCAATTCGCCTGGAATATCGGCATGTCTGCAGGATTTTTGCCGCTTGCGCCGGTGTCGTTGCCTTTGATCAGTTACGGCGGCAGCGGAATGGTGATGCAGTTGGCAGCCATGGGCATCATTTTCAGCGTCTATCGTCAAAAAGACATGGTTCGAGCCGGATAACGAAGAAAAGCAGCCAATTGGCAGATGCCATGGTTGCTTTTATTTTTGAATCAACACATTCGTTCCGATCGGAATATGGCGGTAAAGCCATTCCACATCTTGATTTCTCATGCGTATGCAGCCTAAAGACACGCTGTGTCCGATGGAGGCGGGGTTGTTCGTTCCGTGAATGCCGTACTTGTAGCCGCCGGTATTAGGAACGTTTAAGCCGAGCCACCGGGTTCCGAAAGGGTTGCGTTTGTCGCCTCCGGGGATGTTTTTCGGTGAATACCACGGATTTTCGATTTTGTTGACGATCAAAAATTCCCCTTCCGGCGTCAAATCTCCTCTGCCGATCGCCACTGGGAACCTGTAAACCGGTTCTTCATTCAAGTAGACGGTGAGCGTTCGGTCTGATTTATCAATGACGAGATAGACGCTGTCTTCTACAGGATGGGCGGCTGCGGGGAGATTGGCGGGCGGAAGCACGCTTTGCATGATGAGAAAACAACATAACATCAATGATTGAATCAACGAATATCAGTCCTTTCTGGCATTTTTATTATGGATGCTTCTTTACTTTTCCATGCAATGCTCTTCATAATTAAGGCAGAGATGATTGATAATACAGAAAGATCATGAGTCGCGGGCAATATTTTGCCTTTCCAACTGGACGCATGATTGCATCAAAATAAAATGGAGCGTGAGCTTAATGGTTGGCGTAGAAATTGACATGGTCGTTACAGACAGTTTGGAAGCAGTGAAGTTGTACGAGAAAATTTTTGATCTGGAGATTGTTGAAGCATCCGATTTGCCAAAAGGACAAAATGAAGTTGTATTTACGCTTTATGGAACTCGTTTCCATTTGCTGGACGAAAATCCACCGTATCATTTGCATGCCCCGACTCCGGAGGAGCCGGTCAAATCAGTTTGGTGCAACATCTTGGTCAAGGATATTAAAAAAACTTATGATCATGCGATGAAAGGTGGCTGCAAAGAAGTGCAAGCAGTGACAGAACCGCCTGATTACGGCGTGTCCAATGCGGTTTTCCAGGATCCTTTCGGGTACATATGGATGCTGCATCAACTGCACAAAGTTGTAAGCCATGAAGAACGCATTCGGCTGTGGGAAGAACAGAATCGCAAAGAAGAATCGTGACGTGCGCAATGATGTTTTATTAAAAGGAACTCTGGAGGCTGATGCTGCATGATGCTTCAAGGTTTGAAAGGATTGCACCACGTATCGGCGATTACGGCTGATGCGAAACAAAATGTTGCATTTTATGCGAACATTCTCGGCATGCGGCTCGTTAAAAAGACGGTCAACCAGGATGATCCTTCGATGTATCATCTTTTTTACGCAGATGAGCGGGGGAATCCCGGAACAGATCTTACGTTTTTTGAAATCCCCCGGGCCGGAATGACGCGGCATGGGACGGACAGCATATCAATGACTTCTCTTCGCGTTGCAAACGATGCAGCAATTGCTTATTGGAAGCAACGATTTGAGGAGCACGGGATCGATCATGATGATGTGATTGAGGAATACGGCCGGCTGACGATCCCGTTTCGCGATCCAGAAGGGCAGCGGCTGGCTCTCGTATCGGATGAGAACAATGAAGGCGTCGCAGGCGGCGTGCCGTGGGATAAAAGTCCAGTGCCAAAGCAGCATGGCATTATCGGACTAGGGCCGATTGAGCTGACCGTATCGCAAGCGGAACATACAGCGAAAACATTAACCGCAGTCATGGGCTTTCGAGAAAAAGAAAGCTATGTTTCGGCTTTGAGAGGAGGGCGGACGATTCGAGTCTTTGAGACAGGCGAGGGCGGAACCGGTGCAGAAGTTCATCTTGATGAGCGCAACGATCTGCCGAGAGAGCGGCCTGGTAGAGGCAGCGTGCATCATGCGGCATTCCGGGTGGAGGACGAAGAGGAAATGCAACGCTGGGCAGAGCATCTTGCTCATGCCGGTTTTTCACATTCCGGAATCGTGGAACGTTATTACTTCAAGGCACTGTATTTCCGCGAACCGAACGGCATTTTATTTGAACTTTCAACGGACGGACCCGGATTTGAAGTGGATGAACCATTTGAACATTTGGGCGAAAATCTTTCGCTCCCGCCGTATTTTGAATATCGGCGCGCTGCGATCGAAGCAAATTTGGTTCCGCTTGAAACGAATCTTTCATAGTATTATTTGATGAACGGCGAAATGACAGCTTTAGAGCATGCGTTAGTCATACAAGAAGCGGCCGCGGCGTTGGTGTGTTTTTGGCAGACAGAAATGCTCAGATGTCTTTAGCCTGCACAATACAGCGGATGGGAAAACAGCAGTTGAATAAAGAATGGAGAAAGAAAAAGGAACCCTGACGGGTTCCAAGCGGTGATGAGCTCAAAGCATATACGCATACTTTTCAGCAAATGCAGTCATTGCGAAAGCGCGCATGCGACGTTTATTAGAAACATGTCATGAGTGCCCGCGCCCGATCGAGCGTGCATTTTTCGTGAACCATTTTCGCGAATAGTTTGGATCGCAAATGAACAGCTGATTTTATTGACTCTCATATGTGAAACTTTATGTTATGCTCGTTAAAGTATGTATATGCAATGAGCTGATTTTTAAATATGTAGCCGATTAAAGAACTCTTCTGGCTGTTTTGTAAGCTTTGCTCCAGTAATTGCTGTTCAGGTTGGAAATGCGAACTCCGGCTGTCGGTCCGTTTTCAATGAATTGGTTGTTGCCGATGTAAATGCCGACATGATTGATCGATCCATTTCCGTTCGTATCGAAGAAGACTAAGTCGCCTTTGCGAAGATTCGATTTGCTTACATAGGAGCCCATGTTTTTCTGGTATCGCGTGCCCCACTTCATGCTGACGCCGTGTTTCTGAAATACGTATTGCGTGAATGAAGAGCAGTCGAAGATGAGTTTGGATGGATTGCGAGTCCCGTATTTGTACGTGACTTTTCCGATGTAGGACTTGGCAGTGGCGATGATCGCATCAGCTTTGCGTTCCCAAGATGGTTTCGAGCCTGAAGCCGGCGGCGTGGATGGGGAGCCTGAGCTTGTGTATCTGAAATAATTTTTGTGAATCCATCCTTCTCTTCCGCCATAGGATACTTTAACATAACCGTTCGTTTCAGAACTTAATGCTCTAAGCGCAGTTCCTTTAGGAATGCTTCGATAGATCGTGCTGTTTGTGCTCGGCGCGGACCTAAACCAAGGATATCCTGTGGTGACCAAGGTTTTGCCAGAATTGCTTGACGGAGACCAGTTCGTATATTTGCTGTTGGAAGAGATAAATCCGATCGTTCCGTCTTGCACTTGGATTTTCAGCCAATAGCTGTTGTGTTGTTCGATGACGTGGATCTTTTCGCCTTTGGGGATCATTCGGAAGACGTAGCTGTCAGTGCTTGGCGCTGCGCGGAAGTTTACTCCCCATTTGACTTCCGTCTCATAAGTTTGCGCAGATGCAACAGTTGCCAGCCCGATGAGCAGAAACAAACCTAGTGCAAATGTGGATGCTAGTTTTTTCATCATGATTAATTTTTTCCCTCCTATGGTAATTGTTTCG
>CALKAN010000258.1 GCA_937983035.1 uncultured Paenibacillaceae bacterium
AATATAGAAAAAAGCTTCACCCGGAAGCTTGTCCTCAATTTCATCGTTCACTGTCTGTTGCAACTATTATTATAGCACATGCAGAGCAAAATTTCATCTATATTTCCCGCTGAACCGGCTTATTGTTTCTGTAAAAGAAGGCATGGACTTCCATGCTTAACGCGGGATTTTCTGCCTTTCCTTGAGCGCCCGTTCGATCTGCCGCTGCGCATCTCGTTTGCGCGCCGTTTCACGCTTATCATATTGCTTCTTCCCTTTGCCGAGCCCCAGCAGCAGTTTCGCAAACCCGTTTTTCGTGTAAATCTTCAGCGGCACTAATGTGTACCCTTCCCGTTGCACCAATCCGACGAGCTTATCGATTTCCTTGCGGTGAAGCAGCAGCTTGCGCGCTCTGGTTGGATCTGGATTGTAACGATTGCCTTGCTCGTAAGGGCTGATGTGCATATTGTGCACGAAAGCTTCCCCTCCGCGAATAGTGGCAAAGCTGTCTGTCATGTTGCATTTGCCGGCGCGGATCGATTTGATCTCCGTTCCAGTCAGTACGAGTCCTGCTTCGTACGTCTCTTCAATGTAATAATCGTGGGACGCTTTCTTATTTTGCGCCAAAGGCTTGTCACTATTCTTCTTAACCATCTGCGAAAGCTCCCTCCCATTCGATCAATAAAAAGTCCTGTCAAAATATCTTATCAATTCCTCTGTCGAAAATCAACCGCTCCTGCACATAACGCTTGCTCGATCCTTTAAAGACAAACCGCAATCTTCAATCAGCCCAAATGTTTCAGCGGCCACCCGTTTTTCGGATGACCGCTCCCGCATGCGCATGCAACCAGCCTACGCTTTCACACGGCTTTTTTTCTGTTTTGCTTTGCTTGTTTTCTTTGCTGCAGCAGCTGTGCCGTTTCCCTTTTTACCGGCTTTGGCACTTTTGCTTTTCTTGCCTTTTTTGCCTTTCGGAACGAGTTCAACGACTTGCGCTTCTTTCTTGATCTTGCGCTTCTTCGTTTGAAGCAGCTCAAATTCAATCGTGCGCTCATCCAAGTTTACGCGCGCTACACGCACTTTCACTTCATCGCCGATGCGGTACACTTTCGACGTTCTTTCTCCAATCAGCGCCATCTGCCGATCGTGAAAATGATAATAGTCATCGTGCATGTCGCTGAGCCGGATCAATCCTTCAACGGTGTTGTCAAGCTCAACAAACATGCCAAAACTGGTTACGCCGCTGACGATGCCTTCAAATTCTTCGCCGATTTTATCGAGCATAAACTCTGCCTTTTTCAAATCATCCGTCTCGCGTTCGGCATCGACCGCAAGCCGCTCTCTGTCAGAAGATTGTCTCGCGATGTCCGGCAATTTCTCTGAAAGCCGTTCGATCGTCTCTTCATTCAAGCTTCCGTTAATCAACACTTCCCGGATGACGCGGTGTATGACCAAATCCGGATAGCGTCGAATTGGAGAAGTAAAGTGTGTATAAAATTCTGCCGCCAGCCCGAAGTGTCCCAAACTTTCCGCCTCATAGCGCGCCTGTTTCATCGAGCGCAGCAGCATCGTGCTGAGAATCGTTTCTTCTTTCTTGCCTTTAATTTCTTCCAGCAATGTTTGCAAAGCGCGCGGATGCACTTTATTCCCCGTGCCTTTAACGATGTAACCAAAATTCGTTACAAATTCCATGAATGCCATCAATTTTTCGCTGTCCGGATCTTCGTGAATGCGATAAATGAACGGCACTCTGAGCCAATAAAAATGTTCTGCGACCGTTTCATTCGCCGCCAGCATGAACTCTTCAATAATCTGCTCGGCAATCGTCCGCTCGCGCTTCACGATGTCGATCGGTTTTCCGTCTTCGTCCACGAGAATTTTCGACTCATGAATGTCGAAATCGATCGCGCCTCTCTGCATGCGGAATTCACGCAATTTCAGCGCAAGTTCCTTCATGAGAAAGAACATGTCTTTCAGATGTTCGTATTTTTGCATCACTTCAGGATTTTCATCGACAACGATTTGACGAACTTCGTCATAAGTCATCCGCGCCGCCGTTTTAATGACGCTCGGATAAATGTCGTGTCTGACAATTTTCGCTTGCGGATCAAACTCCATTTCACACGTGATGGTCAGCCGATCCACTTGCGGATTCAAGCTGCAGATGCCGTTCGACAGCCGGCGCGGCAGCATCGGGATCACGCGATCGACTAAATAGACGCTGCAGCCGCGACGATATGCTTCTTTGTCCATGGGAGAGCCTTCTTTGACATAGTAGCCGACGTCGGCAATCGAAACGTACAAGCGGTAATTCCCATTTTCCAAACGCTCTAAATATACCGCATCGTCCAAGTCTTTCGCATCCGCCCCGTCTATCGTTACGATCGGAAGGTGCCTGAGATCTCTCCGGCCTTCAAGGTCGCTTTCAGAAATCACATCCGGCACTTGCTCAGCTTCTGCTTCCACTTCTTCAGGAAACGCTTCGGGCAGCTGGTATTTGCGAATAATCGACAATATATCGACACCCGGGTCATCCTTGTGTCCTAAAATTTCGACAACGCGGCCTTCGGCTGCTGCGCGCCCTTCCGGGTATTTGATAATTTCCGCAACGACTTTTTGGCCATCGACAGCACCGTTGTAATTTTCTTTTGCTACGAAAATGTCCCGATTGATTCGCTTGTCATCCGGAATGATGAATCCAAATCCGTCATGAGGCTGGAACGTGCCGACAATTTGCTGATTGCCGCGGCTGACAATGCGAGCGACCTCCCCTTCCAATCTTTGCGTGCCGACTCCTTTGGAAAGGATGCGAACCATGATCGTATCTCCGTTCATCGCTCCGCGCATGTCATTGGCATGAATATAGACATCCGGCTGCCGGGGATCTTCAGGGATGAGAAATCCGTATCCCTTAGGATGCGCTTGCAGTTTTCCTCGGATGAGATTCATTCTCTCCGGCACACCGTACCGGTTAGCGCGCGTTCGAATAATGGCGCCCTCTTCTTCCAGCCTGTTTAACATTTTTAAAAAATTTTTAAAATCTTCCGCTTCTTCAATTCCAAAATGTTGTTCCAATTCTTGATACGTCATCGGTTTATAAGCTTTTTCCCGCATAAAATCAAGCAACATCTGTTCAGTTATCATACTCGTATACACCCTCATTTTATATAATGCTGAATCCAATCAGTCAAACTCATTTGCTCATTTACATATTAAACCTTATAAATATATAGTCTCCTTACATTTTAACCAATATGTATGCTTGTCAATCAAGACGGCATTTGCCCTAATTTTAGAAAACGATCCAAATAAAAAAACAGCAGGAAACTTGTCCCGCTGTCTGATGTTATCATTTATAGAACGACATAAGAAACCAGAACAGACAAAATAATAAACAGCACCGCTAATACGATCGTTAATCTTTGCAAAAGCAAATCCAATCCGCGTGCTTTCTGCTTTCCAAACAAATGCTCGGCTCCGCCGGAAATTGCTCCTGACAAACCCGCGCTTTTTCCTTTTTGCAATAACACAACAGCGATTAAGCCGAGTGAAACGATAATTAAAATAGTTTTCAAAAATATACTCATATCGCAAGGCCCCCTGATATTATCAAAACCACAATGTTAAGTATGTTTACTGTTTCAAACACGCAACGTTCCATTTTCAAATACAGCAATTGAATTGTATCATATTCATGCTGGCATTTCAAGAAAACTTTTCAGACATGCTCGCTTCGCAACCACGAAAGTTTTTTTACATTTTTTATGCATGGGGCATCCAGCGTTAAAAACATTCGACGCAAATATAAAAAAAAGAGGAGAAAACCTTGCGCCGGCAAGATCTTCTCCCCTCAGCAGCCTCCAGCGATGATTACTTCTTAATGTTGTAAAATACATCTCTTCCGCCGTATTGCGCGACATAAGCCAGTTCATCCTCAATCCGCAGCAGCTGATTGTACTTCGCTACGCGGTCCGTGCGGGAAGGCGCGCCTGTTTTAATTTGGCCGGCATTGGTCGCAACGGCAATGTCTGCGATCGTCGTATCTTCGCTTTCACCGGAACGGTGTGAGATAACAGCCGTGTAACCAGCGCGCTTTGCCATTTCAATCGCATCGAACGTTTCCGTCAATGTGCCGATTTGGTTCACTTTAATGAGAATGGAGTTTCCGATGCCTTGCTCAATGCCGCGCGCCAGTCTTTCCGTATTTGTCACAAACAAGTCGTCGCCGACAAGCTGAACTTTATCGCCAATTTTTTCAGTCAGCAGCTTCCAGCCGTTCCAATCATCCTCGGCCAAGCCGTCCTCAATGGAGATAATCGGATATTTATCGACCAATTGGGCCAAGAAATCGACAAATTCTTCGCTCGTATAAGATTTTCCTTCACCAGCGAGATGATATTTGCCGTCTTTGTAAAATTCAGTCGAAGCGATGTCCATGCCCAGCATGACATCTGCGCCCGGCTTGTAGCCTGCTTTTTCGATCGCGGTAATAATCGTTGCCAACGCTTCTTCGTTCGATTTCAAGTTCGGAGCAAATCCGCCTTCATCGCCGACTGCTGTATTCAATCCTTGTTCTTGCAGCACAGCTTTCAGATGATGGAAAATTTGCGCTCCAGTGCGCAAAGCTTCTTTAAAGCTCGGAGCACCGACAGGAAGCACCATAAACTCCTGGAAATCGACATTGTTATCCGCATGTTCGCCGCCGTTTAAAATATTCATCATCGGCACAGGCAGCGTTTTTGCATTAAAGCCGCCCAAATAGCTGTAAAGCGGTACGTCAATCGCTTGCGCAGCCGCGCGGGCAACGGCCATCGAAACAGCAAGAATTGCATTCGCGCCCAGTTTTGCTTTGTTCGGCGTTCCGTCCATTTCGATCATTTTGTGGTCGATGCCGACTTGATCGAGCGCATCCCAGCCGATCAGTTCCGGCGCGATCACTTCATTGACATTTTTCACCGCATTCAATACCCCTTTGCCGAGGTAGCGGTCTTTGTCGCCGTCTCTCAGCTCGATCGCTTCATGCGCACCCGTCGAAGCTCCGGAAGGAACGATCGCGCGCCCTTCAGCCCCAGACTCCAGGTAAACTTCCACTTCAACTGTCGGATTCCCGCGGGAATCAAGCACTTCACGCGCGTAAATATCCGTGATCAAAGTCATTGAACATCTCTCCTTATATTGTTTATTTGAAAATATGTTGCCATCATCCTAAATCGGGAATTTTTTATTTCAATAAAGATTTCCCAGTCATTTCTTCAGGCTGTTCAATCTGCATGAGATCCAGCACGGTAGGAGCGATATCAGCCAAAATGCCGCCGTCCCTGAGCACCGCATTCGAATCGGTAACGATGAACGGCACCGGATTTGTTGTATGCGCCGTGTACGGATTCCCGTTCTCGTCCAGAATCACATCGGCGTTGCCATGGTCAGCGGTAATCACTGCTACTCCTCCTTGCGCGAGCACTGCTTCGACCACTTTGCCCAAGCACTCATCCGTCGCTTCCACCGCTTTGATCGTCGGCTCCATCTTTCCGGAATGTCCGACCATATCTGGATTGGCAAAATTCAAAATAATCGCATCATGCTTGCCGCTTTCGATCTCTTTCACCGTAGATTCCGCCAGTTCATAAGCGCTCATCTCCGGCTTCAAATCGTATGTGGCTACTTTCGGAGAATTGATCAGCACTCGCGTTTCTCCTTCGAATACTTGATCTTTTCCTCCGCTGAAGAAAAACGTAACATGCGGATATTTCTCCGTCTCGGCCGTGCGCAGCTGAGTTTTTCCATGCTTGGCGATCACTTCGCCCAACGTATTCGTCAAATCTTTCGGAGCAAAAGCGACCCGCCCCTTCACATGCTCGCTGTAATTGGTCATGCACACATATCGAAGATTTCGGGCGCGCCCGCTGCCGCGGTCAAATCCGTCGAAATCGTCTCTCGTGAGCGCTTCTGACAGCTGAATGGCGCGATCCGGGCGAAAGTTAAAGCAAATGACCGCGTCTTCATCGCCGATCGTTGCTGCCGGCTTGCCGTCCTTTCCTGCGATGACCGCCGGGATGACGAACTCATCATACACTTCTTGCGCATAAGAAGCTTCGATCACCTGCATCGGATCATCGTATTGCGGCCCTTCGCCATATACCATCGCACGGTAAGATTTCTCTACCCGCTCCCAGCGGCGATCACGGTCCATGGCATAATATCTGCCGTGCACGGTTGCGACTTGACCGATACCGAGTTCACGAATTTTGTCCAGAAGCTGCTGCATATAGCCTTTGGCACTGTCCGGCGGCACGTCTCTGCCATCCAGAAAAGCATGGATATACACTTGTTCCAGCCCTTGTTTTTTCGCCAATTCCAGCAAAGCAAACAGATGGTCAATATGGCTGTGAACGCCGCCGTCGGACAGAAGGCCGGCGATATGAAGCTTGCGTCCGTTCTGCTTCGCATGCAACACTGCTTCAAGCAGCGCTTCGTTTTGCTCAAACTCGCCGTCTTTAATCGCCTTGGAGATGCGAGTCAAATCCTGATATACAATCCGGCCGGCGCCAATATTGAGGTGACCGACTTCTGAGTTTCCCATCTGCCCGTCGGGCAGACCGACAGCCTCTCCGCTTGCCG
>CALKAN010000259.1 GCA_937983035.1 uncultured Paenibacillaceae bacterium
AATGTAAATGGTTTCTTTTCCAAATTCGTCTTCAAAATCTAACCGTCCAAAATAATGGAAGTGCTGCAAAAGCTTGGCGGGTTGGAGATTGCCGGCTTGACCGGCGTCATCTTGGGCGCCGCTGCCCGCAGAGTGCCTGTCGTCATCGACGGTTTTATATCTACGGCGGCAGCATTGGCCGCATCACGGCTTCATCCGCTCGCGCGCGGATACATGATTCCTTCGCACTTGTCGGCCGAACCTGGTCATCTGCGCATGATGAAAGCAGCCGAACTGGAGCCGATCTTGCAAATGGATATGCGTCTTGGCGAAGGCACAGGAGCAGCATTGGCATTTCCGATTGTCGAGTCTGCGGTAAAAATTATGGCGGAAATGGCGACTTTCGAAAGTGCGGGAATTGCCGGCAAGAAATCTTAGGATCTGCAGCAAGCTGCTGATCATCAGCAGACCGGCGAAGACTGATGGCGTGATGGATGAAAGGGGGGCGTGGAAATGGTTGTTTTGGTCACAGGCGGCGCGCGCAGCGGGAAAAGCGCATTTGCAGAAGCCTATGCAGCCAGCAAAGGAGCAACGGGCATTTATATAGCGACTTCGCAAATTTACGATGAAGAGATGAAAGAACGGGTGGCACTGCACCGGCAACAAAGGGAAAAAGGGCGGTTTTCCTGGAAAACGATCGAAGAGCCTGTACATATTGCCGAGCTTATTGAGAACATCGGAAAGGGCAAAGTCGATTATGATTCAAGCGCCGCAAGTTCTCCGGAAGGGAATCAACCCCCGATTGTGCTCGTCGATTGTTTAACCGTATGGATTTCGAATGTCATGTTTCCTTTGGACGAAGCAGGATCTCCGCCGGAGCCGGCGCTGTCGATGAAGCTGGCAGAAGAACAGATTGACCGGCTGGCTGCCGCTGCGCAACACTTTAACGGCACATTGATCTTGGTGACGAATGAAGTTGGCAGCGGCGTGGTGCCTTCTTATGCATCGGGCCGGTTGTTTCGAGATGCGGCAGGCAGAATGAATCAGCGGCTGGCTGCAATCAGCAGCGAAGTTTTTCTTGTCACTGCGGGCATTCCAGTAGAATTGAAACGGATTCGTTATTCCTTGTAATTGGGGGACGAAGTCGTGTTTGGATATACATGGATTGAACTGTTGTGGATCGCTTCGGCAGCGATTGTGCTCGATTGGCTGATCGGGGATCCTCGCTGGATTCCGCATCCCGTCATCTGGATTGGAAAATGGATTTGTTTTTTGGAAATGCGGCTGCTTCGAAGAACGAAAACGGATCAGAATCGAAAGATTGGAGCCGAATCCGCATTCGCAGTACAAGGCGATCAAACATCGAGCATCAAGCAGCCGCGAATGCTGCCTTCGCCGCAAGACAGGAAAACAGGCAGAGCAAGAAAAAAGGAAGAGAGAATCGCAGGCTTGATGCTCTTACTGCTGACGTTAGGCATTGCTGCTGGTTTGACTTTCGCTGCCGCAGCATTGGCGCATCAGATTCATCCATGGCTTGGATATGCCGTATCCGTATGGCTCGTTGCGTCTGCTTTAGCCGTGAAAGGATTGAAAGATGCTGCGCTGCAAGTATGGCAGCCTTTGACTAAAGGAGATTTGCAGCAAGCAAGACAACAAGTGGGGATGATTGTCGGACGGGATACGGATCAGCTGGATGAGAAAGAGGTCGTTCGCGCGACGGTAGAGACTGTCGCTGAAAATATTGTCGATGCTTTCGTGTCTCCGTTGTTTTTTGCCTTGATCGGCGGCGCTCCCGGAGCAATGTTGTATCGAGCGGCGAATACGCTCGACTCCATGGTCGGTTATCAAAATGAGAAATATCAGCATTTTGGCTGGGCATCTGCCCGGTTCGATGATTGGCTCAACTGGATTCCTGCCCGCATTACTGGTTTGCTTCTGATCGCTGCCGCTTCTGTTTTGCCGTCCATGAGCGGCAAGCGAGCCGCCAAATCGATCCGGCAATTCGCTCATCTTCATCCGAGCCCGAACAGCGGCATCGCGGAAGCGGGCGCCGCAGGCGCGCTTGGGGTTCAATTAGGCGGAGTGAACACCTATGACGGCGCGGCCAGCGTGCGGGCGCATATGGGCTGGCGGCTTCGTCCGCTCGCTGCCAATGACATTTTGCTGGTCAATCGATTGCTGATCGCGGTCAGCATCATCTGTTTAGGGGGTTTGCAATGCGTAATTTGGGTCGTTCTATAACATTGTGGGTGCAGGCGCTGCTCCTCGCA
>CALKAN010000260.1 GCA_937983035.1 uncultured Paenibacillaceae bacterium
AGGGACCGTAAGTCAACCAGCGACGGCGTTGATCGGATTTGTGCAAGCGATTCGGCAAGGGCTCGATGAAGCGGGATATGAAATGATACCGATTTTATCCTACGCGGTCAAATATGCTTCTTCATTTTACGGTCCTTTCCGTGATGCTGCTCATTCAGCTCCGCAATTTGGCGACCGCAAAACATATCAGATGGATCCCGCCAACGTGCGTGAAGCGCTGAGGGAAGCCGAAGCGGATGTGATCGAGGGAGCGGACATGCTCATGGTCAAGCCTGCATTGGCTTTCATGGACGTCATTCGTGTGTTGAAAGACAATTTCGATCTGCCGGTCGCTGCGTACAATGTCAGCGGAGAATATGCGATGGTGAAAGCCGCAGCAGAGAAAGGCTGGATCAATGAAAAAGAAGTTGTGATGGAGATGTTGACTGGGTTTAAGCGGGCAGGCGCAGATCTCATTCTTACTTATTTTGCTAAAGATGCTGCTCGTTATCTTCAAGAGAACTGAATGAAGAAAGGGGAAGCTGGAATGGAAAACCGCAAATATGATCGATCTGTCGCTGCATTTGCAGAAGCGAAAAAAGTAATTCCCGGCGGTGTGAACAGCCCGGTTCGCGCATTTAAATCCGTAGATGCAAACCCGATATTCATTGAACGCGGGGAAGGTCCTTACGTTTACGACATCGATGGCAACAAATACATCGATTACGTGGCATCATGGGGGCCTTTGATTATGGGGCATGCTCATCCGCAAGTCGTTGAAGCCGTCAAGCGCGCGGCCGAAAAAGGACTGAGCTTCGGCGCGCCGACTGAAATTGAAACAGAAATGGCTGCATTAGTGTGCGAAAGAGTGCCGTCGATTGAGATCGTTCGCATGGTCAATTCCGGCACTGAAGCGACGATGAGCGCGCTGCGCTTAGCGAGAGGTTATACCGGCAGAGACAAAATTTTGAAGTTTGAAGGCTGTTATCACGGACATGCCGATTCTTTGCTGATTAAAGCCGGCTCGGGAGTGGCCACGCTCGGCTTGCCGGACAGCCCCGGCGTGCCTGTTCAAACAGCCCGCAACACGCTTACAGTGCCGTACAATGATCTGGAAGCCGTTCGGATCGCATTTGAACGATACGGAGAGGAGATTGCAGCCGTCATCGTCGAGCCGGTGGCCGGCAACATGGGCGTCGTGCCGCCGCTGCCCGGTTTTTTGGAAGGGTTAAGGGAAATAACAAAATCTTACGGAAGTCTGCTCATCTTTGACGAAGTCATGACCGGTTTTCGCGTTCATTTAAATTGTGCGCAAGGTTTGTTCGGCATTACGCCGGATCTGACTTGTTTAGGCAAAGTCATTGGAGGAGGCATGCCCGTCGGAGCATACGGCGGCAAACGCGAAATTATGGAGCATATGGCTCCGACAGGACCGATTTATCAGGCAGGCACCTTGTCAGGCAACCCTTTGGCGATGACTGCAGGCTTAGAGACGCTCAAGCTGCTGGGCGAACCCGGCGTATACGATCGGCTGGAATCAAGCGGGAAACGATTGGAAGACGGTCTTCGCCAAAACATGGAGGAAAAAGGAATTGCTTTCACCATCAATCGAGTCGGGTCCATGCTTTGCCCGTTTTTCACTGATCAGCCGGTAATAAATTATGCCGCTGCTTCTTCGTCAGACACGAAACTGTTCAGCCGCTATTTCGGCTTGATGCTCGATCACGGCGTTTCCGTTGCCCCGTCTCAGTTTGAAGGGATGTTCATTTCCGCAGTGCATGACGAAAAGATCATCGATGAAACGATCGAGCGTCATCGTCAAGCTTTAAAGAAACTGTAGCTGTTCTTCAGCAGCCATTTGTCAAAGAATTGTTGAAAACGAGAAACGAGAAATGTTGTTTCAGGCCGATAAAACAGGCATAATGATTATCGAATGAGCCGCATACGGCAGAAAGAGGCGATCCTATGAACGATCTTTTCATTAGAGCTTGCCGCAGGCAGCCGGTGGAAAGGGTGCCGGTCTGGTACATGAGGCAAGCAGGACGAACGGATCCGGACTACCGAAAAATCAAAGAAAAATATTCGCTGCTTGAAATTTGCGCGCAGCCCGAACTGGCTGCTGAAGTGACGATGATGCCGGTAAAGAAGCATGGCGTAGATGCTGCGATTCTTTATTCGGATATTATGAACCCGATCGCCTCCATCGGTGTTGACTTCGATATTGTAGCGAATGTCGGTCCAGTGATCCATCAGCCCTTGCGCAAGCGGGAAGATATTGAGCGCTTGAAGCCGCTTGACGCAGAGCAAGATTTGCCGCACATTTTGGAAACGATTCGGATCTTGTCAAAGGAGTTGACGGTGCCGCTCATTACGTTTGCCGGAGCGCCGTTTACTTTAGCGAGTTATATGATCGAAGGCAGGCCTTCCAAAAATTACATTCGCACGAAAGAGCTGATGTACAGCGATCCGGAAACTTGGGCGCTGTTAATGGAAAAGCTCGGCGATATGGTTATTGCATACTTCAAAGCGCAAATTCGGGCCGGCGCCGATGCGGTGCAATTGTTTGACAGCTGGGTCGGATCGCTTGCGCCGAAAGATTTTGAACGTTTTGCATTGCCGACTGTTGCCCGCATTTTTGAAGCGCTGCATGAAGAAAAAGTGCCGAAAATATACTATCCCGGCGTTGCTTCAGGGGAGCTGTTGCCTGTTTTGAAAGATTTGAAAGCAGACGTGATTGGATTGGATTGGCGAGTATCGATTGACGAAGCCCGCCGCAGGCTGCCCGCTCGCTTCGCTGTCCAAGGCAATTTGGATCCGATGGTGCTGACAGCGCCGCTGAACGTGATTGAACAATACGCCAAAGAAATCATTGATCAAGGCTTGAAACAGCCGGGATACATCTTTAATTTGGGCCACGGATTGTTTCCTGAAGCTTCCATGGATAAGATCAGGGCATTAACTGCATTTGTGCATGAATATTCAGAGAAAAAGATTAAAGAGCATAATGAAAGGAGTGGCGCACTTGATTGACCATGCTGAAGAAACAATCGGCGTTCTCGTGATGTCCTACGGGACGCCTGAAAGCTTGGATCAGATCGAGGCTTATTATACGCATATTCGAAGAGGAAGACCCCCTTCGCCAGAGCAGCTGCAAGAATTGACCCATCGTTACAAATCGATCGTCGGCGGAGTGTTTCCGCTCAGAGAAAATACGAATAAACAGGTGGCTGCACTTGAAGAAGCGCTGAAGAAATCGCCGTCTCCTTTCAAGTTTTCCTGTTACCAGGGGCTCAGGCACGCCAGCCCGTTTATCGAGGACGGAGTGCAGCAGATGGCGGCAGACGGGATCAAGAGGGCGGTTGGCATCGTGCTGACCCCGCATTATTCTTCGATGAGCGTGGGAGCATATATAGAGAGAGCGAAAAAGGCTGCCGAAGAAAACGGGATCAGAATGGACTTTGTGGAAAGTTATCACTTGCATCCGCAATTCATAGAAGCATTAGTCGAACGGGTTCGCAATACGTTGCAGCAATTCGATGAACATGTCCGCAATGATGTCAAAGTATTGTTTACAGCTCACAGCTTGCCGGAGAAAATATTGGAGATGAACGATCCGTACGTGGATCAGCTTCATCAGTCTTCACAGGCCGTTGCGGACCGCGCTGAAGTTTCCAACTGGCAGTTTGCTTGGCAAAGCGCTGGACAGACTCCGATGCCGTGGCTCGGTCCGGATATTGCCGATGTGCTGCGTGATTTGGCGAAAGACGGGGTAAAACATGTGCTCGTTTGCCCGATCGGCTTTGTATCCGACCATTTGGAAGTGCTGTATGACATCGATATCGAATGCCAGCAAGTGGCTAAGGAAGTCGGGATTGAGTTAAAACGCACGCCTTCTTTAAATACGGATGCTAAATATATTCAAACATTAGCGGATTGCATTCTCGAGAAATTATATAACAGCCAATCCAATTGAGGAGTTTGAGGCCGCATGACGATTGCCAAATTTAAAGTTGCCGTGGTAGGAGCCGGAATGACAGGGCTTGCCGCGGCTTTTTATTTGCAAAAGCAGTGGGAGCAAAATCGCGGTGATCTTCACATCACCGTCATCGAAAAGAACGATCAGCCCGGCGGTAAAGTTCAGACCGTGTTGCGGGACGGATTTGTCATCGAACGAGGTCCGGATTCTTTTTTAGCCAGAAAACCGGAACTGGCAAAACTCGTTTTGGAACTTGGTCTGGATCAGGAATTAGAAGGTTTGAACCCGCATGTCGGAGCTGCATCAATTTTGCATAAAGGGAAGTTCCATCCGATTCCGAAAGGATTTGTCATGGGGATCCCAACGCAGTGGCGCCCGTTTGTGACGACTCCTTTGCTTTCTTTGCGGGGGAAAATGCGCGCTGCGCTTGATTTAATTCTTCCCGGTGAAAATATAAGCGAAGACATGGCTTTGGGAGAATTTTTGGAGCGGCGCTTAGGGAAAGAAGCCGTTTCTCACATCGCGGAACCGCTGCTTTCAGGCATTTATGCGGGAGATTTGTACGGACTCAGCACTAAAGCAACTTTTCCGCAGTTTTTAGCATTGCAGCAAAAACACCGCAGTTTAATCATGGCCATGAGGCAAACGAGAAGCGCATCTGTCTCTTCGCAACTTTCTTTGCCGCCCTCTGTCAAGGGCAGCGCTTTTTTGCATATGAGAAACGGATTGTCTTCGATCATCCATGCGCTGACAGAATGTTTGAACAATCATGACATTCGTTTGAATGCGGAAGTAACAGCCATTTATAAGCATGGCAGCGGATATCGCCTGCTGCTTAATCAGAATGAACGCCTTGACGCAGATGCGGTCATCGTCGCCGTGCCGCCTTATGCTGCTTCGCGCATGCTTCCGCTTGCGTCCGATGTCAGCAAACAGCTGCTTGACATTAAGCATGCTTCGGTGTCCAACGCAGTTCTTGCTTACCATCGCAGGCCGAATGCTGCTTTTCGCGGGACCGGATTTTTAATTCCGAGAGATGAAGGGACGTTCATGACTGCTTGCACGTTCACTTCGGACAAATGGCCTCATTCAGCTCCTGACGGCAGCGCGCTGATTCGATGTTATGTCGGCCGGGCAGGCGAAGAAGGATGGACCCGCATGAGCGATGAGGAAATTACGGATCGCGTGCTGCAAGAACTGGAGCAGCTGATCGGTCTTCGATCAAAGCCGGACTTTTCCATCGTGACCCGTTTCGAACGAGCGATGCCTCAATACGCTCCCGGGCACGCAGAGCGGATGGAAGCGATTCGTACGCAGATGAGAGAGGACAGTCCCGGGATCTTTTTGGCAGGAGCCGGATACGGCGGCGCAGGCTTGCCTGATTGCGTGCGGCAGGGGTCGGATGCAGCGCGAAGCGCCGCAGAATATTGAAAGAAATTGAAAAAATAGGCATGGACGCCTCCTCTTCACCATATAGATGTATCGAATGAGATCGATGGGGTGAAAGGAGGATGTGGGTTTGAATCAATCGTCAGGATTGCGTTTCGATATTTATGAACGAGTGCAGCTAACTGAAGAAAATGAGGATATTGGACAGCTGGAAGAAATTGAGCTTATTCCCAGCATTGAATTGAATGTGGATGACACCCAAGCGGTCCTGTCAGGACATTTGCAGCTGAGCGGCAGCTACAGCAATCTGCGTTCTGTACAGCAGCAGCTGGAGCATAAGATTCCAGCGGAAATCACGCTGCCTTTGCATCGAATTAAAAACGCAGACAACATTGGCATCGAAATCGAAAATTTCGATGTAGAGCTGCTGTCCGCCCGCACGCTGAACGTTACTGGAGTGCTGTCGCTCAGCGGATTAGAACTGAATCGGCCGGATCAAGTGAACTGGGCGAGCGAAGAAGCGGTCTTTGTGCATGAAAAGACGGATTCTCGTCAGCAAACAACCGTGCAGGCGGAGACTTCGGATTGGCGTTCTGCCGCAGCGGAAGAAACCAGCGCGGAAGCTGAAAAAGCTGACAGCGATTTTACGCCGGAGAAGGCGGAAAATTTCCGTTCGGCCTCCGACCAATCAGCGGAGAGCGGCAGCAGCTTTGGTTCCGCGTCTTCATCGGCCGATCGCACAACAGAAGCAGAGCAAAAGCAGGCTGCTGAACTGGAAGCGGCAGCTGAGCGCAGCTCATCAAGAAGGCTGGAAGCATCTGAAC
>CALKAN010000261.1 GCA_937983035.1 uncultured Paenibacillaceae bacterium
CATAAATCTTTGCCATTTCATACATTTTTCACTTGCCAAATACAGGAGGGCATATTTTCACAGCTGAGCGTATCTTGAAAAACCAGGAGATCGTGACAATTAGTAGAAATCAGGAATTACATTCAACTCTGATTCGGTTAACATGATGCTGCATCGCGGTGCTCAAGGAAAGCACATTCCAGGTCACAAAAATCACATCGAGGGCAAAAGTTGTTTAACGATTTGGATGAAGCTCAAGAATTTGTTGTAGACAAAAAATTGGAGTATATATAGTAAATATGGCATGCGAATTTTAAACCCGACGGCTTTAAAATCCATTATAGGAAAATAGGCGTGCATATCGTGCCTAGCCGGACAAAGAGGTGAGAGCGGTGGAGTTAAAAGATTATGTTGGAGAACGAATACGTGTAACGGATATCGACGACCAGATATTCGAAGGAAATTGCGTGGATGATGCACAATCGGCTGACAATGACCCTGAGATTGCCAGTATCTCCGTGGATACAGGAAGCCTCACCTATGAGATATATGAAAACGAAATCATAAGCATCGAAGTCATCGAATGAAGCACTCCCGCAATGATGCGAGGGTATTATATTTGTATAGTCGCTTAAAATGAGCGGCTTTTTTATTTCCGTCCTGTCGCATGACGTTAAACTAGGCACTTGCTCAACGCTTGGAGCATAACAAGCGACCACCAACAGGCACAAACCTGTATAAAAAAGTATGAGGTTATATGTGATGGAATGGTTGAAAGAACTTTTGAAGAATGCAAGAAAGGCGTCTGCCCCGGCAACTTTACAAAATATAAGAAGCACCACTCTATAAATCATAAAATAAGCTTTCAGTTGCTGCTGCCATGGAAGTGCATCCATGCACTCTTTACAGCAACAGCTTATTGCTGGATTTAATAGAGTGTTCATTGCTATGCTGGTTTCCATGGCAGATCTATTTTTATTTATTTTTCATCATCCGCGATCTTTCCAAGAATCTGTTTCAACTCTTGGATGTAATCTTCCATTTTCTTGTGCGGAGCAGGGCGCGAGGCTTCCCATACGAATTGTTTTAGTTCAGTGTAAAGCCGCTGCTGATTCTCGGACAGTTTGTTCGGATGTTTCACTATATCCCTCCCTCCTTTTTGTGATCAACGAAAGAATCTTCAGCTGTTTCATCCCTCCCTTCCATTCATCTGCCGCATACAGACCGCATCCTGACGGTGCAAAAAAATGCCTGCGCATAAAACTGACACAAAAAATGCAACGCATTCCGTTACCAAAACAACGCTTGCACCCGCTCATAGCTTTCCAGCGTGCCGATATCATACCGGCGGCCTTCAAACAGATATGCATGCACCGGTTTTCGCTGAATGAGCCAAGGAATGAAGTTTCCAGGCGCATCTGGATTTTGGCCTACTGCTAAATATTGTGTAATCAGCGGCAGCGTCTCCTGGCGGTAAATATAAAATGGGGGCACGGCTAAATGAGACTTCGGATGCTCCGGCTTTTCCTCGAATGCAAGCACCCGGCCGTCTTCACCGCGCTCGATGATGCCCGTGCGCTTCGCTTCTTCCATGTCGTCCAGCTCATGCGTCGTAATGCAGTCTGTCTGAACTTGATGGTAATAGTCCACAAAATCCGTCAGAGACATATCGAACAAATTGTCCCCAGCAAGCACCATTACGTCATCTTGCAGCCTTGTCTGTTCAATTACAAACTGCAGATCTGCAATCGCGCCGAGCCGGTTATCATTCGTTGTCGTGCCATCATTCAACACTTGAACAGGCTTTGAATAAGCAAATTGCTCCGCCCATTGGACGAAACTGTCATAAAACTTCGCATTCGTCACGATATAAACCGCATCGATCTCTTCCACCTGTTCCACTTTATCCAAAATATGCTCTAAAATCGGCCTGCCTGCCACCGGCAGCAACGGCTTCGCCGTATTTTCCGTTAACGGATGAAGCCGCGTCGCATAACCTGCAGCTAAAATGATGCACTTCAAGAAATGTCACAATCCTTTCTTTATGCCATATTTTCTGCATGCAAAATCGCTCAGCCGGCTCAGTCGCCTCCAGCGATTGCTGCTGCTTCAATAGCGCCGCAGCGCGCCCCATCCCCGCTCTTGCAAAAATGCACATTGTATGCATCTTTATACTGCGGATGAAGCTGCGGATAAATTTCATCAATGCGCGCTGTAATGTCAGCTTTATAAGCAGGATCTACGATGCCAATGCAGCAACCCCGATAGCCAGCGCCGCTGAAGCGTGCTCCATACACCCCCGGACATTCCCGCAAAATTTCATATATCGTAATCAGCTCCGGACAACCGGATTCATAAGAAAAAATCGAGCTTTCGCCAGACTCAAACATGAGCTGCCCGAACCGTTCCAGATCGCCTGCCTGCCAAGCCGCAACCCCTGCCTCTACGCGCTCCTGCTCACTGAAATAATGGTCCAATCGTTTCCGAAACCGGCCAGGCACCTGATCCCGATATGCCTTGTACACTTCTGCTGGAATGTTCCGCAGCCGCACAGCATCCAGCGATGTTTTTTCGACAATGCAAGATTCATTTCCGGCACCGCTTGCTAATTCCTGCAATATCCAGCCGGCGACTTTGCACTCATCGACACGATTGTTATAATCGGTTCCAATGAGCGCTTTGCTTACACCGGAATAGACGACCGCCACTTCAAACGCAGGCATGTGATCCGCTTTGCGAATCAGTTGATGCTCCCCCGTTTGGCAATCCATCCGCAGCAGATGATCCTTTACGCTTAAAATATTGGACGATTGGTCGAGAATGCCGTTTTTCAAACCGATATATTTTGTTTCCACCCAATGACTGTACTGTACCAGATCTTCTTTCGTCACTTCAATCTCGTTCACATCACACAATGCCATCAAATAAGCAGTTGTCACTGCGGCAGAAGAACTCAGCCCGCCAATCGGCAGCTTCCCGCTGATTACGGCATGAAAACCGCGTTTTAATCTTTGATCTTGCTGCAAAGCCAACACAGCGCCTCTCAAATAGTTGCCCCAGAAGCCAGGCAGCATATCCGGCACCCGATCAATATGAAAATATTCTTCATCCGGAAAATCCAAGCTTTGAATGCGAATATACCCATCCTCTGACGGCCTGTACACCATCTCCACATTCGAGTCTAATGCCATCCCGGTTACGATGCCGCCTTGATGATCCACATGGGCGCCAAGCGGACAAATGCGCAGCGGCGATAAGGCTGCATGCGTCGGATCTTTCCGATATACCGTCTGGAAAAATTGCACCAGCTCTTGCACGGCTCCTCACCTCATTTTCCAAATATGGTTATTCATCCAATTTTCTTCACTGCCGAACTTGCATGCCGCTCTTCTTTCCGTCATATTCAACATTTGCTTGCCGAACACCAATATACTCTACATACCAGTCAGCGAATCGCTGCAGTCCGATCTCAATCGGCGTCTCCGGTTTAAATCCGACCGCACGATGCAAACGATCCGTCGAAGCATACGTAGCCGGCACATCTCCCGGCTTCATCGGCTCGAATATTTTCTCGAATACGACCTTTTTCCCCAGCGCATTGCTTAGAGCCTGCTCCAATGCTTCTACGAATTTCATCAATTTCACAGGCTGATTATTGCCGATATTGTATATCGCATGCGGCGCCCCAGTCCCGGCACGTTGCAAGCTTCCATTAAAGGCTTCTACCTTATTCCCAACAGGCGGCTGGCCCAGCAACCGTTCGATCCCTTCCACAATGTCATCGATATAAGTGAAATCGCGATACAAGTCCTGCTCGAATTTGCCGTCATTGAACAAACGAATCGGTTCCCCTGCAAAATATTTTTCCGCAAAACTGAAATAAGCCATATCCGGCCGCCCCATCGGACCGTACACCGTAAAAAAACGCAGACCGGTTGCAGGAATTTGGTACAAATGGCTGTAAGTGCAGGCCATCAGTTCATTCGATTTCTTCGTAGAAGCATAGAGCGACACAGGATGATCAACAAAATCTGATTCCTCGAACGGCACTTTCACATTGGCACCGTAAACTGAACTGGAAGAGGCGTATACAAGATGTTCAACTGGATAATGTCTGCAAGCCTCCAGCACGTGGAAAAAACCTAACACATTGCTCTGAATATATGCGTCCGGATTTTCTATGGAATACCTCACTCCAGCCTGGGCTGCCAAGTTCACAACGACATCCGGCTGATACGATTCGAATGTTTTCATAACCGTCGTTTTATCTGCCAAATCCCCTCGAATAAAAACAAACCGCTCGTAAGGCTGCAATAATTCCAAACGAGCGTTTTTTAAATTGACATCATAATAGTCATTCATATTATCCAGGCCGATCACCGTGCATCCTCGGTCCAATAATCTGCGAGATAAAAAGTATCCGATAAAACCAGCAGCTCCGGTAATCAAGTACGTTTTATTTGGATCAGGCTTTTTGTAATTCATGCCTTACTGACTCCTTTGCAAATTCTCTAACAGCCGGCCTTCTTCCAATCGAATGATACTCCACGCCTGCTGCCTCCATCTGTTCCACTTCATAAATGTTGCGGCCATCAAACACCAATGGCGTTCTCATCCATTGCTTATATTGTTCCGGCGCAACGACTTTGATCTCTTTCCACTCGGTAAAAATAAAACAAACATTAGCGTCAGCAAGCGCGTCCTCTATTTTCTCCACATAAGTGATGCTGCCGCGGCCGTGACTTCCCGGCGGAAACTTTTTGGCAAAAGAAGCGGTGCCTGCTGGATCGTAAGCATAGACATTCGCTCCTTGTTCAAGCAGCAAAGGAACATTGGACAGTGACGGCGCTTCTCTCAAATCATCCGTTTCGGGTTTAAACGTTAGTCCCAGCACAGCCACTTTCAGTCCGGCGAAAGTAATCAATCGATTGCACGCTTTTTGATACAGCCTCGTCTTTTGCTTCTCGTTCACCTCAATCGCAGCTCGGACGGTTTTCAATTCATAACCGTGTTGCTGCGCCATATATTCCAATGCCTTTGTATCTTTCGGAAAGCATGATCCGCCGAACCCTATTCCGGCATTCAAAAATTTGCTGCCAATTCGTTCGTCATAACTCATTCCTTTAGCTACATCTTGAATATCTGCTCCAACCAATTCACACAGGTTTGCAATATCGTTCATATAAGATATTTTTAGAGCTAAGAAGTCATTGGACGCATATTTGATCATTTCCGCTGATCTGCGGCTGACAGAAACAATGGGCAGATGGAACGGCTCATAAATTGCTTTCAGCCTTTCCTCTGCCCATTTGCTTTCTGTACCTATAATAATTCTTTGTGCATGCAGCGTATCGTGCACTGCAGAACCTTGTGCTAGAAACTCCGGATTGGAAGCTACCTCGAATTTGACATCATGCACGAGGAAGTCTCGGATAAACTGCTCAACCTTATCGTTTGTACCTACAGGAACGGTCGATTTGACCACGACCAAACAATCTTTCTCAATCGATTCCGCGATCTGCCTAGCCACTTCGGCAATATAGGTTAAATCTGCGGAACCGTCCGGTTTCTCCGGCGTGCCTACACCGATAAAGATCGCAGCCGCATCCCGATAAGCCGAAGCATAATCCGTAGTATATTCAATTCTTCCTTCCGCATCATTTTTCTGCATAAGATATTCCAAGCCTTCCTCATAAATCGGCGAAACTCCCGATTTTAACAGCTGCACCTTCTCTTCATCGATATCTACGCATGTCACTTGGTGACCCACTTCCGCCAAGCAAACCCCTGTTACCAAGCCAACATACCCTGTCCCAGCCACTGCTATTTTGTACATAAGATCATTCCTTCCACTTGATGTAAAAAACCGCTGTCATCAGCGGCAGAGGGTATAGATTAAACTCATTCTATTCCTTATAGGTTTCCGCAAATTAAAACAAATATATGAAAGACATAAGAACATGACACGTTCACATACACAAATATGGCACCACGGTCAATAATTGATTAACCATGGCGCCTTTTTAATCCATCACTTATTTCTAGAACTATGTATTGTCGGCACATTAATCTCTGTGCCGACAATTATTCTATTCTACCTTCCCGATTAACTTACCATCTTCTGTAAACTCATACCATTCACCATTTACTTTCGCTAGACCAGTGCGCATATACCCATGCGGAGCTGTGGAGAAG
>CALKAN010000262.1 GCA_937983035.1 uncultured Paenibacillaceae bacterium
TTTACAAAGGAAATCCGAACAAGCCGATGGTAGCTTTAATGATCAATGTTGCTTGGGGGAATGAATATATTCCGCTTATTTTGGACGTGCTTAGAGAACAAAATGTGAAAGCGACTTTTTTCTTTGACGGCAGCTGGCTGAATAAAAACAAAGAGACAGCCAAACAGATTATCGCTGAAGGGCATGAGGCTTCCAATCACGGATATTCGCATAAAGACATGAGCAAATTAGACCGGCAGTCAGCGATCGAGGAAATCCGCAAAACAGAGCTGTTGCTGAAGGAAGTGCTGCAAGCAGACAACAAATGGTTTGCCCCGCCTTCCGGCGATTATGATCAGGAGACGGTCATGCTTGCGCATGAGCTTGGACTGAAAACGGTACTGTGGACCGTGGATACGGTAGATTGGAAAAATCCTTCTCCGTCGTGGATTGTACGCCGCATTCAACAACTCATTGAGCCAGGCTCGATGATTTTAATGCACCCGACGGATGCTTCAAGCCAAGCACTGCCCGAAATCATTCGAACGATCAAGCAGAAAGGGCTGCAATTTGGCACTGTCAGCGAACTGCTTTCGCCTAATCGCGTGAATGCAGTTGAGAGTCCGATTAAAGTTTGGTAATATCATAGCGATAATGATGCTGGCAGCAATTTGAACAGCTCGGTTACATATGGGAGGTTCACCCGTGATAAAATACAGATTGCAAAATGGTTTGAGAGTCGTTCAAGAGGCCGTGCCTCATCTTCGATCCGTATCGATCGGCATCTGGGTGAAGTCAGGATCCCGTTACGAGAACCCATCGAATAACGGGATTTCTCATTTCATAGAACATATGCTTTTTAAAGGAACGACAAAATATACCGCGAAGGACATCGCGCACAATTTTGACCGGATTGGCGGAGACATCAATGCTTTCACTGCAAAAGAATACACTTGTTTTTACGCCAAAGTGCTGGATGATCATTTGCCGATCGCCGTGGAAGTTTTGGCGGACATGTTCTTGCATTCCACATTGGCGGAAGAAGAATTAGAGAAAGAGAAAAACGTCATTTTTGAAGAAATCGCCATGTATAAAGACACGCCGGATGACTTCGTTCATGATTTAGCCTCTGAAGCTGCATTCGGCAATCATCCGCTCGCCTATTCCATTCTTGGAAATGAAGAAGCGCTGAATCAGATGCGCCCTGAAACGCTCAAAGGTTATATGAATCAGTTTTATCATATTGATCATGTCGTCATCAGCATTGCCGGCAATGTGACGGAGCAAGTGAAAGCATTGCTTGAGCAATATTTCGGACAATTTAACGTTCGTGGAGCGGAAGTACAAACTGAAGCGCCGGCTTTTCTTGGCTTGCAAAAGTTTCATGAAAAAAATACAGAGCAAAATCATATTTGCATATCATTTCCTGGCGTTTCCATGAAAGACGAGCGGCTGTACGCTGCTGTTTTATTGAACAATATGATCGGCGGCGGGATGAGTTCCAAGCTGTTTCAAGAAATACGCGAAAACAGAGGGCTGGCTTACTCCGTGTATTCTTACCACACGGCATATGAAGATTGCGGACTTTTTACGATTTATACCGGAACCGCGCCGAATCAAACGGATGAAGTGTTGGATTTGACGATGGACATTGTGGATCAAGTTCGAAACAACGGGATGACTGCATCGGAATTAAAAGATGGCAAAGAGCAGTTAAAAGGGAGCTTGCTGCTGCATCTGGAAGGCACAGGCAGCCGCATGCATCGCATCGGGAAAAATGAATTAATGCTGAAAAAGCATGTCAGCGTGGAAGAAATGATCAAGAAAATTGATGCCATCACTTTAGAGGACATTGACTATGCATGCAGGCAATTGTTTCAAGGCAAGTACGCGATTGCCATGGTCGGCAAAACTGACCGCGCATTGAGGAGA
>CALKAN010000263.1 GCA_937983035.1 uncultured Paenibacillaceae bacterium
TTTCGTAGATGTGCGCGATTGGAAAATTAAAACCGAAGAACTCGTTTAATTGAATGTCTCATTTGATTGGAATTTTTAATATATAGTCATATAGAGAGGTGTAACCAGATGGAAGCTTTTAAGCAGCACAGCGGAATTGTAGCTCCTGTGGATCGGGTGAACGTGGATACGGACGCAATTATTCCGAAACAATTTTTGAAAAGAATTGAAAGAACCGGTTTTGGACAGTTTTTGTTTTACGAGTGGCGTTTCGATGAGACGGGAAAAAATTTAAACCCGGACTTTGAAATGAACAAAGAGCGCTACAAAGGCGCTTCGGTTCTGATTACGCGCGCGAACTTTGGCTGCGGATCTTCCCGCGAACATGCGCCTTGGGCAATTCTCGATTATGGATTTAAAGTCATTATTGCGCCTTCATTTGCTGATATATTCTACAACAACTGTTTCAAAAACGGCATTTTGCCGATTACGCTTTCGGAAGAGCAAGTTGAAGAGCTGTTCCAACGCACCGCAAAGCATGAAGGCTATCAGCTGCATGTAGATCTTGAAAATAAAGTGATCACGGATGACCACGGCTTAAAGATCGAGTTTGATTTGGACGAACACCGCAGACAATATTTGCTGCAAGGTTTGGACGATATCGGTTTGACATTGCAGCATGAAGATGCGATCGCAGCATACGAAGAGAAGCATAAAGAGCGCCTTGCTTACGTAAGCCATTCATAATTGTTCTTATGTCGAAAGAAGCTCTTCCATTTCAGAGCATGTGAGATGGAAGAGCTTTTTCATATTCAGCAGATGTATTTCCATAAACGAAAATTCAGTGGATTTCACTGTGGAGCAAACTTTGCTGTGTTATAATGGATGAAAGCTTTTTTTGCGAATGGGGAGGTAGACGACATGAAGGCAAAGGATGGGCGTTCAGCAAAAATTAAGATCGTTCTGTTGCTGCTTTGCTGCTCGATTCTGTTCACTGCATGCGCTGCTTTGTCGGACAAACCGCATCATGTAGGAAGAGTGGTTGATATTAACTTGGAAGAGCGGAAAATATTAGTGATCAGCACACTGACTGATGAAGAAATCGAGACGCTCGATGTGGAAGAAATGCTTGAACTCGATCGAGCGCGCGGACAATCTGCCGTTTGGTATTCTGGCGGAGGAATAAAATACGAAATCGGAGATCGGGTTCAAGTGTGGATTCGTGATGGAATCGATGACGGCTATCCTGGTCAAGCGAGAGCAAAGAAAGTGGTGAAATACGAGATTCCCCAATTTGAAAAATGGTGGTAATGGTGCAACTTTTTGGATGCGTCGGCGTCTATTCTATTAGATTCGTTCGTCGCTTCTCGTTTTTCTTTCATTGAACACGATCCGGCATTGTCTTATAATAACTCTAGCAAAGTTTGCTGAGATAGATTGAAGGGCCAGATAGATGGGAGAGACGAAAACCAGCAAACATATTGGACTTGAGGCGTTGACTTAGGCAGGAACAGTCGCTGCGGCCAACTTATTCAGCCATATGGGGGGAATTATGAAACGCACTTACTTGATTTTTACTGCAATCGTTTTATTGTGCGCGTTGCCTGTTGTTGCGGCTGCGCTGAATGATGAGATGAAAGTTTATGTGAACGGAAATTTAATAGAAACGTCGCCCATGCCGCAAGTCCATG
The DNA here is from genome assembly GCA_937983035.1 of uncultured Paenibacillaceae bacterium. Taxonomy (GTDB): domain Bacteria; phylum Bacillota; class Bacilli; order Paenibacillales; family CALAME01; genus CALKAN01. The sequence goes on from CALKAN010000263.1 coordinate 1,671, forward strand.
ACGGCATTCCTTTTTTGCCGGTCAGCATGTTGAAAGATGATTTGAACATTATGGTTGCCGCTGCTTCATCGAATCGTGAAGTTTACATTCAACACAGCGGCAGCGAAGTCTATCTTTCGTCTGGAAGCAGCACGGCGCAAGTGAACGGAAGCGAAATTGCTTTAAACGCACAACCATATCTCGATCAAGGCGAGCTTTATATTCCAATGAAGCCGTTGGATCAGCATCTTGGATTGAAAGTGTATTGGGATGCTTTTACTTCGAGCGTGTTTATATTTCAAAAAAACTGGTCGATCAAACATATTTTTCAACCGGGTGCAGGACAGGAGCAGTCTGATTCATCCGATGTCGACGCTTCTTTGGCTTTAATCAGCGAGATCAGATCTGAAGCGGATCGGGTCGTCATTCAGTTGAATCAGGAGCCGCATGTCGATGCCAAGGTCATTCATGAAGCGAATCGGATTATTATCGACTTTCCAGGCGCGGCTTTTGCAGAGATGCTGAATGGGGCAAAAGCGGAACACTTGGGAATGCTGGAATCGAACACGGCAGGCGTAGACCGCATTCGATATTCGTTTTTCCAGTATGAACCGTCTACGATTCGCGTCGTTTTAGACAAGCGGGGAGCGCTGAGCAGCGAACTGATCAAAGATCGCGATAACCATCAATGGATCATTAAATTGAGCAAGCCGGAGAAGATTTACAAGGTTGTCATTGACGCCGGGCACGGCGGCAAGGATCCGGGAGCAGAAGGAGCAAGCGGCAGAGAGGAGAAACATTTCAATCTGGATCTTTCCCGCAAAATATTTGATTTGCTGCAGCAAATTCCAGAGATCGAACCGCACATGACGCGAGTAGATGACAGCTATATCGCTTTGCAAGACCGGGCGGCATATGCCAATCAGTTAAAAGCGGATTTATTCATATCCATTCACGGCAACACGTATGATGATCCAGTTTCTGGAACGGAAACATACTATTGGAGCAATGAAAGTTATGAATTTGCAAAAGTAATTCATGAACATGTTTTGCAAGGAACCGGATTTCCAGACCGCAATGTGAGAAAAACTGCGTTTAAAGTGTTAACGGAAACGAAAATGCCGGCTGCATTGCTGGAACTTGGATACTTGTCCAATGCGAAAGATGAACAAGTGATGTTGACGGAAGAGTTCCAAAATCGCACGGCCAAGAGCATTGTTTCAGGCATTCGCGCCTATTTAGGGTTGGGAGAATAGACAAATTAAAAGTTGGGGGAAATAAGATGAAGGTGAATCAAGGGTCATTGCATAAATTTTCAGGAATTGTCCGATTGCTTGCTGCCGCGCTTCTCTGCACTGCTTTTTTGTTTGTGCATGCAATCTCAGCCTATGCCCAAGATGCAGACAGCGAAGAGTCAGTGAAAACGAGTTTTCCCGATGTTTCGGCTGGGCATTGGGGACATCCTTACATAACAAAGCTGGCCGTACATGGCATCATATTAGGGGATGAACAGGGAAATTTTAATCCAGATCAAAATGTGCGTCAACAAGACGCCATTATCATGGCCATTAATTTCATGGGATTAAGGGATGCTGTGTCTGAATACAGTCAGTCAGGCGTGCTCCCATTCCAAGTGGATGATTATGCGCGTCGGTATGTTCAGCTTGCCATGGACATCGGACTGTTGGATGCGAGGGAAGAACTGACCGCGGATGCTGCAGCAGAAGAAGGAACGATCTGGGGAAGACGTCCGGCATCGCGGGAATGGGTGGCAAAGATTACGATCCGCGCGATCCAGCAAGAAGATGCGGCCAATGCGCTCTCAGGCCGAAACACAACTTTTGCTGACAACGAACATATTTCATCCTGGGCGCTCGGCTATATTAATCGAGCTGTAGATTTGGAAATCGTAAGCGGGTTTGAGGACGGCACATTTAAACCGCAAGGAGCTGTAACCCGTGCACAGATGGCCGTATTCTTAAGCCGTGCCGAAAAATATCTTCGCACCATGCCGGAGCGGGCATATAAAGGAATTGTGACTCATTTGAATGACGGCATGATGACAGTGGAGAATAAAGATGCCGGCGAAGTTTACAATTTTGAGATTGCGAGAGGCGCCATTGTTTATGACGCCACGTCTGCGCTCAGCCGCGCAGATTTGAGCGATATTGAGTTGTTCTACGAAGTGTATGTCATTGCCGTGAATGACACAGCGTATTATTTGGAAATTTTAGATGACGAAATTGCGCTGGAGACGATCGAAGGCAAATTGGCAGCTGTAAATTTCGATCGCGCATCGGATCGGAAAATAACGATTGTGTCTGACGGTGAATTTTTTACTTTCCCATTGTCGCCGAACGTCAGCATTACCGATCCGGAAGGAAACGGCATGAATGTTGGCTCCTTGGTAGAGGACAGCGAGTTGTCATTAATTCGATATGCTGAATCAGACCAACCTGAAATTATTCAGATTGTGGTCATCTCAATGCCCGTTCATAAAAGCGGACAAGCTGTTGTGATTGGAACTTCAGATAATGCTTTAACGATTGAATCCGACGGCCAAACCGAAACTTATCCATTGGCTGATAATGTTCTTATGACATACAGAAACATGATTCTCAACAGCTTGGATGAATTGAATGCCGGGGATAAAATTGAATTCGAAGTGAAGGACGGCTTGTTTACGCTGATTCGTGTAACCGAGCCTGCGTTGCCGCATCTCACTTATGTCGAGGGAATGATCGACAGCATTCAGCAAGATCGCATTTATTTGTTCAGATCTAGCCAAGAATTGAGCGGTCACTTTATTGCTAAAAATGTGTCGATCGAATTGGCGGGCAAAGAAAATGCGACGATTCACGACTTGATGATCGGCGACAGAGTCAGAATGGCGATTAACCAAAATAATGAAGTCACATCGATTCAAGTGTTTGACCGCCAAATCGAACGCCGAATTCAAGTGGAGATTGTTTATTATGACGAGGACACTTCAAGCTTGATGCTGCGTTTGGATCGAAATACGCCGGCGTTGTTCAAACTTGGGGAAGATACGGTCATTCGCACGGATTCTGCTCGTATCAGTCTTGAAAACTTCGGCAATTTGTTTACGAACGGCAAGCTCGTGGACATCGTTCATTCCGAAGCTCAATTAATCGAATTTAAATTGTCCAGCTATTATGACGGCGTTATTCGCTCCATCAATCCGTCTAACGGTCAATTAATCTTGGATACAGCGAATTTCGGCAGCGTAGAGTTTGATTTGGAAAACGCGCTGATCGTTTCTCCGGATCAAGACAATATGACTTTATATCATTTGCAGGCCGGCGACAAAGTGCGCATTGCACTGAATGCCAATCAAAATGAAATTGGCTTAATTCAAGTGAACAAGACGCTCATTTATGAACTTGCAAGCAAAAATGAGCTTACACGCAGATTATCGGTGCGCACGATTGACGGAGAAACGGAAGATATTTACATTGCTGCGCAGACTCCGCTCATCTTGCCTGATGGGAGAAGAGGCACGTGGAATGATATTCAAGAAGACAGTCCAATTATGCTGTCCTATATTGGCACGGCCATTGAGGCAGTTCATATTCCGGCAGTGACAGCAGGCAAGTTGACAGATGTCAATCGGAACAACCAAACGATCCGCATGCTTGGATATGATGGAAAGAACTACACATTCACGCTGCGCCAAGAGGTTTTCATTGTGAAAGACGGCCGGAGATACGATGATCTAAATGATGTCAGTTTGCAGCCGGATGATCGGATGCTGATCGCCAGAGATCATGAAGGAAACCATTATTTGCATGCATTCCGCGCTGAAAACAAGAAGTTTTGGCAATACAACAATAAAACAAACATCGTTTCCTTCAGAAGATCAAGCACCAATGAGGATTATCAGTTTGTTGTGAATAATCAATCTTTCATTCACAGCGATTGGGTGCCGATTCCGCTGTCTTCATTCAAAAACGGGGATGAAGTAGTCGTTTATTTGAAGGACGGACAAATCATTGAAATGACGAAATAAAACAGGAAGGTGCAGCAAGATGAACCGCAAACAGGTGCGTTTTATACTAGATACGATTGCCGACATGTTTCCAGATGCGCATTGCGAGTTGAATCATTCGAATCCGTTTGAACTGTTAGTGGCCGTCATCTTGTCAGCACAAAGCACAGATGAATCTGTAAATAAAATTACGGCGAATTTGTTCCAAAAATACAAAAAGCCGGAAGATTATTTGCAAGTGTCTTTGGAAGAGCTGGAAAATGACATTAAGCGGATCGGTCTTTACCGGAACAAAGCGAAAAACATTCGCAAAATGTGCGAGCAGTTAATAGAAAAACACGGCGGTCAAGTGCCGTCAACATATGAGGAACTTGTCGCATTGCCCGGGGTGGGGCGCAAAACAGCCAATGTCGTCATTTCCAATGCGTTCGGCGTTCCGGCCATTGCGGTCGATACGCACGTCGAACGCGTGTCGAAGCGGCTGGCATTGGCGAATTGGAAAGATTCTGTGCTGGAAGTAGAAAAGAAGCTGATGAAAAAAGTTCCGAAAGAAGAATGGACGATTACACATCATCGCCTGATCTTCTTCGGCCGCTATCATTGCAAAGCGCAGAAGCCGAATTGCCCAGAATGTCCGTTGCTTTCAATTTGCCGCGAAGGCAAAAAGCGAATGAAAAAGATGAATGATGCAGATGAATGAAGATAGAATTCGATGAATGAATGGAAATGGTTGAATAAACCGGATTGCCATGATGAGATTCTATGGTAAACTAGAAGCTGGGAACCTCCCGGTTTCTATTTTTTTTTTGACAAATTGCAAAATGGATGCCGGGGAATTACTTCGCTGAATATTTTAAACACATAGATGCATAAAGGGGTCGCTAGCATGAGAAGCAATGACATGGAAATCGTTTCAAAGCTGATCGAAGATGCAGAGGCTTGGCTGGCGGAAGGCGGGATTTCTTATGGATTAAGTCAAATGAAGGAACTTCGCTTGCAATACAGCCAGCAGAGGTGGCATATTGCATTTTGCGGTCATTTTTCCGCTGGAAAATCAAGTTTGATCAATGCATTGTGCGGACGCCCGCTGCTGCCATCCGGCCCGATTCCGACCACGGCGAACATTATTCGCATTCAGCAAAGCGAGTCGGGCGAAGAGCGTTTGACTTTGTATCAAAGAGATGAATCGGAAAACTTGAAGGCAGTTAGCAGCATCAACGGCAATTTCGATCAGATGCGGGAGTTTACGACAGAAGAAACGGTTTATGATCTCGTAAAAGTGGAAGCTCCGTTGCCGGAGTGGGGGGATCATGTTGTTTTTATTGATACGCCTGGGGCTGATTCGACGGACGAAAGGCATCATCAGGCGACAGCCAGAGCATTGCCGCTGGCAGATTTAGTGTTATATGTCACGGATTATAACCACGTATTGTCAGAAGTGAATATGATGGCGCTTCAACAATTGCAGCAAATGGGAAAATGGTTTGTGTTCATCGTGAACCAAATCGATAAGCATAAAGAACAAGAAGTGCCGTTTCAAACATTTAAATCGACGGTGGAAGAAGGTTTAAACGATTGGAATGTGCGCCCGGAGCATATTTGGTATGTTTCCACCAAAGAACCAGACCATCCGTTGTCCGAGTGGCATGCTTTGAAATCTTGGCTGCATCAATTGACAACGCATTCGCCGATTCATCTGGCATGGTCTGGATTGCAATCGATGCGTGCCATTGTTCATGCGCATCAGATCGATGAAGAGCAAAAGATTCAGCTTGAAAAGGATGCGCTGCAGGAAGCGAATCAAGAAATTTCGTTTGAGGAATTTGCAGCCCAGATGAAAAAATACAAGCAGCAAATATCTGAAGCGGAAGCCATGCCAGACAAGAAGCGGGATGAGTTAAGGCAAGAAATAAGCAAATTGCTGGCCAATGCGAATATTATTCCTGCAACAACGCGTGACTTGGCCCATGACTTTTTGCAATCGCAGCAGCCGGGTTATAAGAAAGGATGGCTGTTTGCCAAGAAAAAAACGATGCAAGAGCAAGAGCGGCTGTTGTCGATTTTTCATAAAGCATTTCAAGAAAATGTGCATACGCAGGCGGAGTGGCATGTGAAGGAACTGCTGCGGCAAGCGCTGGCAGCATGCAAATATATAGACGCAGATGCCGCAGAAGAACTGGAAAAGTTGCAGTTTGACATTACGCCTGAATGGTTAAAAGAGCAGATTCAGCCCGGCGCAGTTTTCAGCAATGAGTACACGATGAACTATATGAAACTCGCTTCAGAATCTGTCAAGACAATGATTCGTCAGAAAAGTTTTGCATTCATCGAGCGGTTATATCAAGGCTCGTCAAGCGGGCAGTCGAGCGCCTCGGCTTGAAACAAGAGCTGGAGCGCGGCCTCTCCAAGACGGAAGTGTATGAAAAGTGGCTCGATTTGGATCAGCGGCTGGACAGATTGCAACAAAACGCAGCCCGGTTTTTAAATGGATTCAGCTTGGCAAAGCCTGAGCTGCCGAACAAGCCGGCATTAGAAGGAAAAGATGCAAAAGACGCAAAAGACGCGATAACAGAAGCAGAGGAAGCCGGTGCCCAGGCGGACACAGCCGGACAAACCGAATGGCGTCAAGGGGCAGATGAAGCCGCAGCTGCCATGGAGCTCGGAACAGAAACTTCTTCTGAACGCATTGGCAGTATGGACCGCGAAGTTCAGCAACAGACACGCTATGTCTGGAATGAACAGAACAAGAAGACTGCTGATCGTTTAATGTCTGCCGCGGCGCTCATCGAGTCATTGCCGGGCATGGCCGATCTGGCTGCCAGCATGAGAAGCAGGGGAGAGCGGCTCAGAAACAGTCAATTTACGGCAGCGCTTTTCGGTGCATTCAGCGCTGGGAAGTCTTCGTTTGCCAATGCGCTGACAGGCCGCTCCATCTTGGCTGTTTCTCCTCACCCGACGACAGCGGCCATTACGAGGATCGCAGCACCGAATGAGCAGTTCAGTCACGGAACAGCGGCTGTTCATTTGAAGTCGGAGCGCCAATTGGAAGAAGAGATCAGCCAAGCATTGTCCCACATGGGCCTGAATGAAGGAGGGCACATTCGAGCAGCTGATTGGATGGAGAGAAAATTGCCTGAAGCTGCGCAGAATGAAGGAGCCAGACGAGCGAGAACTTTTCTCGCTTCGCTGCAGGGCGGCTGGCCGGAAATGAAAGAGAAGCTGGGGCAGACGCTGATCGCGGATATGGAACAGTTTCGTCTGTTTTCAGCAGAGGAACGCTATTCCGCTTATGTGGAATCGATCGATGTGCATTATTCTTCCCCGTTAACGGATGCAGGCGTCATATTGGTCGATACGCCGGGCGCTGATTCGTTGAACGCCAGGCATACCGGGGTGGCGTTTGAATATATTAAAAACGCTGATGCTGTGTTGTTTGTCACTTATTATAACCATGCATTTACGCAAGCGGACCGCATGTTCTTGGAACAGCTGAGCGGAGTGAAGGATCAGTTTTCCATGGATAAGATGTTCTTTATTGTTAACGCGGCAGATTTGGCCAGCGGTCCGGATGAATTAGAGCAAGTGTTGCAGCATGTAAAAATGAATTTGGAAAAATCGGAAATTCGAAATCCGCATTTATATCCGATTTCGAGCATTCAAGCGTTGGCGGCTAAAGAAAGCGGGGATGCCCGTTTATTGCAGCAGTCCGGCATGGCGCAGTTTGAGAAAGATTGGCTGCATTTTATGCAGGAAGAAATGGCTGCTGTATCAAAGCATGCGGCTGATCATGAAATCGCGCGCGCGATTCATCTGCTCGAGGAGTGGATCAAAGAAACAGAAGAGCAGGAGCAAGAAAAACAGCAAAAAAGCATGGGCTGGAAGAAGGCAAAAGCGGAAGCGGTGCAATTGTTTGAATCTGCAGAAACGGATTGGATCTTCGATCGATTGGACCGGGAATTGCGCGAGCTGATGTTTTACGTGAAGCAAAGAGTGCAGTTCAGGTTTGGAGACTGGTTTAAGTCATCATTTCATCCTTCGGCATTGTCTGCTTCAGCGAAGGAGAATATTCGCATTGCTCTGACTGCTGCAGCGAATGAATGTTATCATTTGATCAATCAAGGCTGCTTGCAGGAAGCGCTCGCTACATCGCTTCGCATGGAAAAATATTTGATGAAGCAGCTGGAAAAATGGGATGCGGACTGCATGGAGCAGCTCGATCCGCTGTACGAATCGTTCGAGCATAAGCTGGACTTGGAGGAGGATTGGGAAACACCGTCTTTGGAAATGCGCATGGAACAGCCTGATATCGATCAACGATGGCTGTTGAAGCATTTTAACCATGCGAAGCAGTTTTTCGAGCAAGGCGGCAGAGACCAGATGCGCGCAGAAATGGAAAAACTGTGCATGGTCTCCGTTGATGCATTTATTGATCGATTAACGGAACAGATGAAAGATCATTATGCGTCACAATTGGCAGAAAAAATATCAGCATGGAAATCCGCGCGCATTGCCCGCTTAAGCTCATTTGCAGACGGCTGGATCGAAATGTTGGAAAAACCAATGAATAAAGAAACATTGGAGGAATTAAAAAGCAAGCTGGAGAGACTGTAAGATTTCGAATACAAAATGCAGGATTCATGCTGTTTAATCGATGTCATCTTAGAATTCGGGTTTAATCTTTCGAATAATCACGTTTTTGGCGATTTTCTGTGATTGAATAGTCGTGATGATGGTGCTAAGATTTCCAAAATAGATATTATGACCTCACGGAGAGGAGTGCTCCATACTCTATGCAAGTGTTCAAACAGCTTAAAGCATTTTATTGGAATGTCAGGGGTCTTTGGTTGGCATCGATTCTTTTCTTGGCAGGAGCAACAGCAGCTGGATTAGTTTACCCGAATTTGCTGCGAATTTTGATTGATGACGTATTTGGAAAAGGGAATTATGACATTGTGCCGACGTTATCTTTAACGTTAATCGGGGTCATTGGACTTAAAGCACTGTTGCAATTTTTGCATGGGTTCAGCGGCGGCCGCGTAGGAAACTACGTCGCGTTTAACATGAGAAATGCTGCTTACGAGAAACTGCAATATTTGTCCTTTCAGTACTATGATCGAGCAAAGACCGGAGATTTGATGTCAAGGTTAACAGCAGATTTAGAGGGGATTCGATTCTTTTTCGCATTCGGCTTTGCACAGATTTTAAATGTTGTGTTCATGGTGCTGTTTGGAGCAACGATGATGATGGTCATTAATTGGCAGCTGGCATTGATCGTGATGGCCGTTATGCCGGTTATGGCTTATGTGGCCATCCGATTTGAACACAAAATTCATCCGGCTTTTCGTTCGATTCGCCGTTCATTTGCAGATTTGACGACAGCAGTGCAGGAGAATATTACCGGCGTGCGAACCGTGAAGTCATTTGCTAGAGAACAGCATGAATTAAACAAATTTTCCGTTCGCAGTGACAATTACAAGGACAATCATATAAAAACGGCAGACATTTGGGCGAAATTTTTCCCTGGGATGGAGTTCATCGCAAACCTTGCGCTCGTTTTGTTAATATGTTTTGGCGGCTATTTCGTGATCAGCCCGAATAACCCGATGACATTAGGGGAACTGGGCGCTTTCTCTGCACTCATATGGTACATTATTGGGCCGATGTGGAACTTGGGCTTTCTAATTAACGTATACACTCAGTCAAAGGCATCCAGCGAACGAGTGATGGAAGTGTTGGATCATCCGATTCACGTAAAAGACAAGGAAAATGCGATCGAGCTGAAAGATGAAGAAGTGAAAGGCCATGTCAAGTTTGAACATGTCAGCTTTTCTTATCCGGACAATAAAAAGGCTTTGGAAGACATCAATATCGATGCGCCGCCTGGATCCGTCATCGGTGTGCTGGGCGGAACGGGTTCTGGGAAAACGACGATCTTTCAACTGCTCATGCGCGCTTATGAAACCAAACAAGGAAAAATTACGCTGGACGGCATCGATATTCAAGATTTGACGCTGGAATCGCTCAGACGGCAGATCGCCATTGTGTTCCAAGAAACATTTTTATTCTCGGCGTCGATCAGAGATAACCTTGCTTACGGCCGAATGGACGTCAGCGACGAGGAACTGATTCGCGCCGCCAAATTAGCAGATGCGCATGATTTCATCATGGAGCTGCCGCAAGGATATGATACCGTGGTGGGAGAACGAGGCATGGGTCTGTCCGGAGGTCAGAAGCAGCGCATCGCGATTGCTCGCGCATTGATTAAAGATCCGAAAATATTGATTTTGGATGATGCTACCAGTGCGGTAGATATGGAGACAGAGCATGCGATCCAGCAAGGCTTTAAAGAAGTGATGAAAGGAAGAACAACCTTTATTATCGCCCATCGCATATCATCGTTGAGGCATGCGGATGAAATTATTGTGCTTGATCAGGGAAGAATTGTGCAGCGCGGCACGCATGAGGAATTGTTGGAACAGGAAGGACCGTATTTGGAAACTTACAAAATTCAGTATGCGGATAAGCCTGATTTGGATGCGCTGAAGGCAGAGAGGAGAGCTGTCAATTGAGTAAAAAGCACGCAACGAAAAAAGTTGGAGTAACTGAAGAGGCAGCCTCGAAAAGATATCATCGTTTTGTGTATCAAGATGATGAAATCATTGAAAAAAATTTCGACTATTCGTTGTTTAAACGATTAGCTGAATTCGTTAAGCCGTATACGAAGTCATATTTGACGCTGATTATCATCATGACCTTAATCGGCGCAGCGGCCAAGCTGACTATACCGATCATGGTGATGCTCGCGATCGACCATGCGATTAAAAACGGAGATATTCCGCTGTTGCTGACTATCATTTGCATTATGATCGCGTTGTTTGGGATACAATGGATCTCAAACTCTTATCGAATCAAGATGACGAACCGCATGGGGCAAAATATTTTGTACGATTTGCGCGGGAAATTGTTCAAGCATATTCAAGGATTGTCTTTCCGATTTTTTGACAAGCGGCCGGCGGGTTCCATTTTAGTTCGGATAACAAACGACGTAAACGCATTGCAGGAATTGTTAACGAACGGGATCGTGAACTTGCTGATCGACATCGTTCAGTTAACCGGCATCGTCGTCATTTTGATGATTTTGAATGTGAAGCTTGCTCTCGCCATCATGATTACCGTACCGATCATGTTTATATTGTCCACGGAATTGAGAAAGCGAATCCGAAGAGCGTGGCAGGCTGTTCGGATCAAGCAATCCAGGCTCAATGCGCATTTGAATGAAAGCATCCAAGGCATTAAAGTAACGCAAGCTTATGTTCAAGAGAAAGAAAACATCAAATACTTTTATGATATGAACTATGGCAATAAGAGATCTTGGGATAAAGCTTCTGCGTTGAATCAATCTTTCGGTCCGTTGATTGAGTTTACGTCCGGAATCGGCATGTGCATTTTGTTCTGGTATGGAACTTACTTGCTCGTCAATGATGAAACGATTACCGTTGGCATCATGCTTGCCTTTGCACAATATATCAGCAATTTCTGGGAGCCGATTACTCGCTTAGGCCAGCTATATTCTCAGGTATTAATTGCCATGGCTTCGTCGGAGAGAATTTTTGAATTTATGGATGAAAAGCCATCCGTAGAAGTGAAGGAAGACGCAAAAGTTTTGCCGCCAATTAAAGGGAATATTGAATTGCAGAATGTCGTATTCGAATACGAGGAAGATCGTCCGGCACTGAAGGGGATCAATCTCAAAGTAGAGCCTGGACAAACGATTGCGCTGGTAGGCCATACAGGTTCAGGAAAATCTACAATTATCAATTTGTTGTGCAGATTTTATGATCCTGTCGAAGGACGCGTACTCGTGGATGGACACGACTTGCGTGATGTTACATTGGAAAGCTTGCGCGAACAAATCGGCATCGTTTTGCAAGATACGTTTATTTTCTCTGGATCGATCAGGGATAATATTCGTTACGGCAGGCTTGATGCGACAGATGAGGAAGTTGAAGCTGCTGCAAAGGCAGTGGGCGCAGACGATTTCATTCGCAAAATGCCAGACGGTTACGATACTGAAGTTGAAGAGCGGGGCGGCGTGCTGTCCATGGGTCAGAAGCAATTAATTTCTTTTGCCAGAGCGTTGCTGGCGGATCCGAATATCCTGATTTTGGATGAAGCTACAGCAAGCATTGATACGGAGACAGAAGCGAAAATCCAAGAGGCCTTGAAAAAATTGCTGGCTGGCCGCACTTCCTTTATCGTAGCACACCGCTTGTCCACGATCCGCCATGCTGACAAAATTGTCGTTCTCGATCATGGCGAAATCGTAGAAATCGGAAATCATGATGAATTAATGATGAAAGAAAACGGCACGTATCGCAGATTGATCGAAGCTCAATACCGCTACTTGGACGCAGTATAATGATTCAATAAAAAACATTCAACGAAATCGCCCAACAAGTTGTTGGGTGATTTTTTATTGGCCGGGTGTTGGCAGCAGGGCGGGTGTGCGGCATTTGTTATGTTTCCAGTGCCTTTTCGCCCCATATACCGATGACTCAGGAGTCTGCACTACATTTTTTGCATTATTAACATATTTTTCAATAAATTACATAATCAATGTTCAAATTAAAATAAACAACGGAAACTTTTGGTGCACGCTCCTGGTGTGTGTGTTCAATAATATCATTTATTCATCAACTATCCTCAAACGTACAATAAGTTTCAAAAATTTTTTATATGTCATTGTTAAACATATTTTTTTAATGATCGATGCTAATAGTAAATCGTTTATCAATATTAACCGTGCGCCGACAATTGAGTGATCTTTTTGTATGTTTCAGCAGGTGTATTGCAGCAAAGCTTGAATAAGGATTTGAAGATAGATTTGCCAGCCGTGATTAAATTCCATCGATAACAATATTCATCTAAATATTTTTGCAGATGTTTTTGGCTGACGCCATGAAATGTTGCGTTGATCCAGATGCTGGCAGCGGAAGCAATATGTTTTAAAATGGGGCAGCGCATGCGGCTAAAAGGTTTTATGACACATTCAATGTTATGCCATTGGCTCTGATTTAGAGAGCAAATATTCTCGACGATGAATTTTCTCAAACCTAAACCATTAACGGAGATGCCTTGGATGTGATTTTTCTGCAATTGTTTTAATTTAACATAAGCCGGTTGTCCAAATTGGTCTAATTGTGCACCGATTAACAGCGGCTGTACATTGGTCCGATGATATGAGGAAGAGTATTTGCTTTTATTGTGCAATGCGTGGTTGATGCGGATCTTGCCGGCCAATTTCGTGCTTGCTTCGGCCCGGTGAACCGCGGTGCGTAATTTGGTCATCATGAGCCAAGCAGTTTTATAAGTGACATGTATGGTTTTTTGTAAACGCTTTGCAGTCAGGTCATTATTTTCACGCGAAAATAAAAACATTGCAACAAACCATTTGCGCAAATCTGTGCGGCTTCCTTGCATGACCGTACCCGTTAAAAGGGATGCTTGGTAAGAGCAATTTTTGCATTCAAAAAGCGGCAAGCGTCTTGTTGTAATTT
>CALKAN010000264.1 GCA_937983035.1 uncultured Paenibacillaceae bacterium
AATCTAACAAGATGACCGGTGTCTTCCTTCTGATCGTTTCAATCAATTCATCCGTAAAAAATCCCGGATAGGCATAATGAAGGCGAACCCAGTCGATGCCGTCTACTTCACTCACTCGATTTAACAATTCCGGCAGCATAAAACGGTCATATATGTCAGATCCGTAATTGGTAGAATCTTGCGCGATCAAGCTGATTTCTTTCACGCCTTGCTCTGCCAGCTGAGATACTTCTGCCACAATCGATTCCATCGAGCGGCTGCGAAATTTGCCTCTCATCATCGGAATGCTGCAAAACGTGCATGCATTGTCACAGCCTTCGGCAATTTTAACGAATGCGGTATAGCGAGGCGTCGTTACTTTCCGAGGAAGCAATTTTTCATAATTAAAGACAGGGTTTCCGACGCGAATCGGGCGTTTGCCTCGCAGCGCTTCGTCCACGACTTCATGAATGTGATGAAAATCACCGGTGCCGACGATGCCGTCGATCTCCGGAATTTCTTTCATGAGCTCTTCCTTGTAGCGCTGAGTAAGGCATCCTGAAACGATCAACGCTTTCAAATTACCTTGTTCTTTCAATTCAGCCATGTCAAGGATCGTCTGAACGGATTCTTCTTTCGCCAAATCAATGAATCCGCACGTATTGACGATAACGACATCAGCCTCTTCGCTGTTATCTACTAATGTAAAGCCGTGCTGATCAATTAAACCGGACATGATTTCTGAATCGACCAAATTTTTTTCGCATCCTAACGTGACCATCATCACTTTCTCGTTCATCATGTCAAGCACTTCCTTATTTGTTGTATCCTGCTATCTTAACAAGTATAAACCATGCTGAACAAGAGTGTCAAAAATCGGATGCTTGTCTCACCGCATATTTACAAATTGAAGATCAAGCGGCAAATCTGCCCCTCTCAACAGTTGAATCACTTGCTGCAGCTCGTCTTTGCTCTTGCCGCTGACGCGAATTTGATCCCCTTGTATTTGTGTTTTCACTTTGAATTTTTGGTCGCGGATCATTTTGTTGATCTTTTTCGCATTTTCCTGATCGATGCCTTGTTTCAGCGTAATCGTCTGCCGGACCGTTCCTCCCGAAGCAGGCTCTATTTTCCCGTATTCCATATTTTTAATAGAGACGCCTCTGCGAATCATTTTCGATTGTAAAATATCGATGACCGTTTTCAATTTATACTCATCGTCAGAAATGATCGTCAGCTCGTCTTGATTTAAACTAATCTCGCTGCTGCTGCCTTTAAAGTCATAACGATTGCTGATTTCGCTCATCGACTGCTGCACCGCATTTTTCATTTCCTGCAAATCTACTTTGGAAACAATGTCAAATGAATACTCTGCCAATGTTTTAAAACTTCCTTTCTATTCACTAGATTGTTCTGATTGAAATTGTACTAAATTTAACTGCAAATTAACAGGGCTGGAGCTTTCAAATTCCTCTAATTCATGTCCATTGACCGTGATTGCCACTGTTCTGGGCGCTCCAAGACGAATCCACAATGAGTGATCCGCCTCCCAAACTTGCACCTCATCTTTATAGTACATTTTCCCTTCAATGTCTTCGCCTTGATTGTTGTCTTTCTTTACTTGCACCCAACATCTGTCCCCGGTAACGACCATCTCTACTTCCAATGCATCCGTATTTGTCACATTATATATATAAGTCTCGCGGTCCGTATTGACAAAGTTGACAGAAGGTTCAGGCTGCTCGGGTTCAACTTTTTCCGGTTCATGCTCTGATTCGTTCTGTGACGGCGGCGGCTCATTCAAAGGCGGTTTCTCTGAGCCGATTTCTTCCGCTGTAAGGTCAGCCATCCGTTCCGTAAGCGGAGTATCATCCAAATAATTGGAATCAGAAGAGTGATCTTTATTGTATATAAAATAATAAATAATGCTCGAAATCAGCAATACAAAACAAATTAAAAAAAACAAAGACGCCCATTTTGTGATTTTGTCGGAATTCTCATTGTATCTTCTTTTTCGTTTCACTGGCTCGACGATTGGCTGCGCAGTTTGATCGCTCGGCAGCGAATTTTTATACAATTGCAAAAGTTCGTTCGGATTTAATTGCACAGCTTCAGCATAGCTCTTAATAAATGCTCTTACATAAAAACTCCCGGGCAAATCACTGAAATTGCCTGCTTCGATCGCTTGCAAATAGCGTTTGCGGATTTTGGTCATTTCTTGGATTTCGTCTAACGTCAGTCCTTTTTCCATTCTTGCGCGTTTCAGCACATCGCCCAAAGTTTCCGACACGGGTTCACCCCCAAATCTATCTTGTTTCAAAACATTCTTTCCTCATTATTCTACAATATTCGCATTTTCCCTTCTTTTTTGTACGAACCTCGAAAATTAAATTTCCTATTCTTAGGATCAAGAAATTTATATTCTTTTATTTCGGAAGAGATGCCCATTTTCTTAACATCTGTGAACATTATGTATCGTGATCGTCAAACTTTAAAAAGCCCTCCAAATGAGGAGGGCTTGATGCACCTGTTAGTCAACCAGCTTAACCATTAAACGCGCCAGCATTTTGCGCTCTTCCTCGTTTCCAGCATCCCACAGTTCTTTCAGCACGCGCTGTTCATCGTTTTTCGGATCGACTTTCTCATCTAAAAAATTACCGATTTCATAGGCCAACTGCGCAATCGTTTCATCGCTCATGCCTGAAGCTCTCGCGCTGTCAACCCGCTCAGCCAAAAATTGTTTCCACTTTTTGTAAGTGTCCAATACAGTGGCCATGCTATTCACTCCTTTTTATAATGAAATATCTAATTTCAATGTTATCATTCACAGGATCGGAGTGAATTATTCATGCGTTAAGTCAGCCAGCCGCCATTCGGGCTTATAATCTGGCCGGTAATGTAGCCGGATTCCGGCAATGCGATGAAGTACACGAGTGAGGCTACTTCATCCGGTTTGCCGAAGCGGCCGATGGGAATATCATTTTGAATATGATCTTTTTCTTCCCGGTCAAATTGACTCAACATGTCGGTATCGACTGCGCCGGGAGCAACGGCATTCACCGTGACGCCCGAAGGCGCCAATTCTTTTGCCAGCGCTTTTGTAAATGCATTCAAGCCTCCTTTAGAAGCCGAATATGCCACTTCGCAAGAAGCGCCGGCAATCCCCCATACCGATGAAACGTTTATAATGCGGCCGAACCGCTGTGCAATCATATGCGGCATGAACGCCTTGCTGCAAAGAAATGCGCTTTTTAAATTCGTATTCATCACGTCATCCCATTGCTCAGATGTCGTATCTGTCAACAAACCGTAATGCGTCATGCCGGCATTGTTGACGAGAATGTCAGGCATCATCCCGTGATGCGCCAACTTCTCTTTCATGGCCAAAACTTCTTCTTCAAAGCGCAAATCCGCCCGTACGGTCAACACCTCCGAACCAGCTTCCAGGCAAGCGCGCGCCGTTTCATTCGCTGCTTCCAACCGATTGACATAGTGGACGACGACCTTCATTCCGACTGATGCAAACCGTTTGGCAATGGACGACCCGATGCCGCCGCTTGCTCCGGTGACCAAGACGGTCATTTCATTTAACGGTTTCATCACGCACATCCTAACCTTCCACGATGCTCGCGGCCATTTTGGACCAATCAAAATGTTCCTGCAGCCTGCGATTGACTTGTTCCAAAGTGATGGATTCATAAGTCGGAAGCAGGTCGAAAAGGTCAACTTCACGAAAACGGTACCTAGTAAATTCGTTCGCGATCGCTTCAGGCGAATTCAACATTCTCAAAAAACCGCCGATTCTTTTGCGCCGGCTTCGTTCAAAAGATTGTTCATCAATGCCTTGCTCTTTCGCGCGCTCCACTTCTTCTTGAATGCGAGCGATGAATTTGTCCGGATCAGGCGTATCCCCGCCGATCACGGAAAAAGCATAACCCGGATTGCTGTTATATTCGCTGCCAAACTGATCGGTGATTAAATGCTCATCGTATAATTTCTGATAAATGACCGAACTTGGACCGAACAATATATCCATGAGCAGCTTCGATTCGCACTCTTTCTGAAGAAGCTCGCGGCCTGCTGTTCCGAGCGGCTGTTCTTTGATGCCGATCATGCATTTGGGCATCGACACCGAAAGTTTGTGGACATTGCGCTGCTGATGGATTTCATCCGGCTCCTCGTCAAAAATGCGGTTGATCTTGCCTTGAGGCGGATATGATTTCTTCGCTTGATTTTCCCGCACCAAATCCATGATTTCTTCCGGATTCACCCCGCCTACGACAAACAAAATCATGTTGCTCGGATGATAAAACGTATTGTAGCACGTGTACAACAGATCTTTGTTAATCTCCCGAATGGATGCCGTTGTTCCAGCAATATCGATGCGAACCGGATGATGATGATACAACGCCTGGATCAAGCCGAAATACACACGCCATGACGGATTGTCTTGATACATGTTGATCTCCTGCTCAATGATCCCTTTTTCCTTTTCCACGTTTTCATCCGTAAAATAAGGATGTTGAACAAAATGAAGCAAAGTTTCTAAGTTTTCAGGAATATGTTCTGTCGCGGAAAACAAATACGCCGTTCGATCAAAGCTGGTGTAGGCGTTAGCGGATGCCCCTTGAGAAGAAAACTTCGCAAAAATATCGCCGTCAGGCTCTTCGAACATTTTGTGCTCCAAAAAATGCGCAATCCCGTCCGGAACTCGCACAGGTTCAGACCCTTCCACTTGAAAGTGGTTGTCAATGGAACCGTAATGAGTCGTAAAAGTCGCATAGCTTTTTTGAAATCCTTGTTTAGGCAAAATAAACACTTGCAGTCCGTTGGGCAGCACATCTGTATAGAGCGTTTCTTGCAATCGTTCAAGCTTTATTGCTTTCATCGCCGGCTCTCCCCTCCCGGTTGCGCAGGAAATAAATCGTATCCAGCTCAACCTTTTCAGCATATTGTTGAATTTGATTTTTATCGACGCGGCTGATCGCTTCGATCATCTCGCCAACGCTGGCATTCAACGTTCCAGACAACACGCGGTTAAAATCAAATCCGATCATTTCAAAAGCAGAATCTTGAATTTCTCTCAATTGGTTTGTCATCATGGCTCGGGTTTGATCGATTTCAAGATCGGTGATGCTGCCTTCTTTCATCGCATCGATTTGCTTAAGAATGATTTCAGCAGCTTTTTCCTTGTTTTTAATCTCAATTCCGGATTGAATCGTCAAGATCCCTTTATGACCGTCTAATCTTGAGGCTGCATAATAAGCTAAGCTGGCTTTTTCCCTTACGTTTACAAACAGCTTGGAATGCGGGTACCCGCCGAGTATCCCGTTGTACATAAGAGCTGCGGGATAAGCTTCATCCGAGTACGTCGCATAGGCGCGAAATCCCATGTTCAGCTTCCCTTGCGTCACGTCTAAGCGATCAGTCACCCGCTTCACTTCACGCGTGTCCGAACGGTAAGCAGTCTGGCGATAATCCTGCTCGATCTGACTCCGTTCAGGAATTTTGAAATATTCCTTAATGTACTGGCTTGTTTCCTTCAAAGTCGTGTCTCCAACGACATACACATCGATGATGGACCGGTTCAGCCACTCTTGATAATATTGGTAAAGAGTTTCCTCCGATTGATTGCTTATATGTTCCAGCTTGCCCAGCGGGCTCAAGCGATATGGATCGCCTTTGCACATTTCTTCGATGCAGCGCTCGGCAGCATAGCGGATCTTGTCGTTGATCAATGATTCAATTCTTCTCTTCAACGTTTCTTTTTCTTGCGCAACGTAGACAGGCTTGAAGCCATGGCCTTCCACATAAGGGTCGGTCAGCGTTTCGCCGACATACTGCAACGCTTCCTTAAGAAAGGATTTTCCTTCGTTTACAAAACGATCATTGATGATATCCAGGCGAAATTGAGCGATCTGATAATCGCCCCGTTTGGATATGTCAAATCCGAATCCGGCGCCGTAAAGTTCATCCAACTTCATTCGAAACGATCTCGTTTCCGGATATCTGCGATTTCCCCTGCGCAGCACATACGGCGTCAAAGCGCCTGCTGTAATCCACTCTTCATTTAAGGGCTGTCCGATAAAAACAGCGAGCGCATAAGTTTTAAAACGATCGGTCGGCAATACGTGAAGCCGAATGCTTCCGATATTGCATCGTTCAAATTGGGTCATGCTGCAGCTCCCCCTTCTCCATGTTAAAACAATATATTCCGATTTTCCTTTCCATATGTCAACCCACGGTTTACATGCAAAAGATATGCTTGCCGATTCGCTTCACTTGCGGGCGTGTCCAAATCCATTCAGAAGTTGCCGTATCGGGATTAAAATAATAAAGACAATTGTTAGTCGGATCCCATCCTTCCAGCGCGCGCCGGACGGCTTTCTTTGCTGTTTCGTTCGGAGTCAGCCAAATCTGGCCGTCATCCACCGCCGTAAAAGCACGAGGCTGGAAAATGACCCCTGACACCGTATTCGGGAATTTGTCAGAACGTACGCGATTCAAAATGACAGCCGCAACTGCCACTTGACCTTCGAACGGTTCCCCTCTGGCTTCGCCGTAAACGGCATTGGCCATCAAATTCAAATCGTTTTCCGTCAGTCCGTACGGATTGGAGACAGCATAAGCTTGCTCACTTCCGGCGCTTTCTGCTTGTTGATTCACGCCGGGATGCCAGCCTGGCGTTGCTTTTTGCAGCATCGCTTTCGTTTGTTCTCCGGCAATGCCGTCCACTTTCATGCCAAATTTATATTGAAAGTCTTTGACTGCTCGCTGCGTCTGCCACCCGAAATCTCCGTCGATGTTGCCGTGATAATAACCTAAATATTGCAATCTCCCTTGCAATTCACGCACATCTTGTCCTTTCGAACCATATTTCAAGACGGCATTGCTGAACGTCTCAAAACTGCTGCTGCCTTGCCATGCCGCCGCTGCAGCAATCAAAACCATCACGGAACACGCACCGATGAACAGTTTTTTCTTCATCTGAATCCACCTTTCTCGCATTGCAATTCGATATAGCGTTATTATGAGAAAAGGCGTTGGATTCTATGCGTGCCTTGCGGCATGTGATCAGGAACTGGCGCGGTCGGATTGAATCATCTCCTCTGTTACGAGCACTTCCCGAGGCTTGCTTCCTTCATAAGGACCGACGATTCCGTTCGCTTCCAATGCATCGATCAGACGGGCGGCTCTCGTGTATCCGATGCGCATTCTGCGCTGAAGCAACGAAACCGATGCTTGCTTCGCTTCAATGACGATTTGCACGGCTTGTCCGTACAGTTCATCTTCAAATTGTTCCTGCATATTCGAGGCTTCTTCCAATGACGGCACTAGATCGTCTTGGTATTCCGCTTTTTCTTGCTCGCTGACAAACCGCACGATCGCTTCTACTTCTTGGTCAGACAAGAAAGCGCCTTGAACGCGCACAGGTTTAGAAGCTCCTACCGGCAAAAACAGCATATCTCCTCTCCCTAGCAGCTTCTCCGCGCCTGCAGAATCTAAAATCGTGCGCGAATCGACTTGAGACGACACGCCAAACGCGATCCTGGACGGGATATTCGCCTTGATGACGCCGGTGATGACATTCACTGACGGCCGCTGCGTGGCGATCAACAAATGGATGCCGGCTGCCCTGGCCATCTGCGCAAGCCGCGTGATCGAATCTTCCACATCGCCGGCTGCAACCATCATCAAGTCTGCGAGTTCATCGACGATCACGACGATATATGGAAGCGGTTCGGCGCCTTGCTGCTCTTTGACCAGCGTATTATAACCTTCGATATTGCGCGTGCCGGTTTCTGAAAAAAGCTCATATCTCTTTTCCATCTCTTGAACGACTTTCTTAAGAGCGAGGGATGCGCGCCGCGGATCTGTCACGACAGGCGCCAGCAGATGCGGAATTCCATTGTAAACGTTCAATTCAACCTTTTTCGGGTCAATCATCAAAAATTTCACTTCATCCGGTTTTGCCTTATACAAAATGCTCGAGATGATCCCGTTCACGCAGACTGATTTGCCTGATCCGGTTGCACCGGCTACGAGCAAGTGGGGCATTTTCGCTAAATCAGCAATGATCGGCTGACCCGAAATGTCCCGCCCTAATGCGATGGTCAATTTCGAAGCCGCTTCTTGAAATTTTGTGCTTTCCATGACTTCCCTCAATGTGACCACCGAAACTTCCGTATTCGGCACTTCAATGCCGATGGCAGATTTGCCGGGGATGGGGGCTTCCATGCGGATGTCTTTCGCTGCAAGAGCCAATGCGATATCATCCGTCAAACTCACAATCCGGCTCACTTTGACTCCGATGTCAGGCTGAATTTCATAGCGGGTTACCGCCGGGCCGCGCACAACCTCCACCACTTTCGCGCGCACGCCGAAACTTTCTAATGTCGCTATCAGCTTGCGCACATTCGCTTCATAATTCACTTTAGAGCCTCCGGAGCTTGATTCCGGTTTGCTGAGCAAATTCAATGCCGGCAGCTTATAAGGCTTTTTGTTTGAATCTTGCTTAAACTCCAGCCCTTCTGTTTCACCTGTTTCTTGATCAGCCGGCGGCGAGGCGTCAGTCGTCTCATGAGCTCGTTCTAGTTCTAATTCTTCCCCCGCTTCAGCAAATGGTTCGGCTTCGACCGCATTTGCATTTGCATCCGCATCAGTCACGAACGTTTCATGAGGCACGCGGTCTTCAGCCAGTTGATCTTGAAAATCTCGAATGCGCAGCTGTACTTCATCTTCCTGATCATCAGGACGATCACTGTACACGATCGTTTCTTCCTGTTCGCTCGGCTCTGCAAATTCATTCTGGGAAGACGCATGCTGCTCCGGATCGATATGACCGCCTTCTTCCTCGTTTTGTTCACGATCCGGCACGTCAATCGTCTGGAACCATTTTTTCAGCGATGACCTTTTCTTCGGAGAAGCTGTTTCCGTTTGATCATTGTGCACGGGTTCTGCCGGCAATACAGCACGCTTGCGGACTCTTTGCTTGACAAGAAGCTTTCGTTTCATGCCGGAGAAAAAAGATTGTATGTATGCGCGAATATGACGGATCAGATCCACATACGACCAGCCGGTTAAACAAATCAGCGCAATGGCAAACAGCATATAAACTAACAGCCTGGAACCTTCTGCGTCAAAAAAGAAATACATGATGCCGTACAACAGCGCGCCGATCATTCCGCCGCCCAAATGCTGTTTATAAGCATTCGCATCCTTGTCTCCGCTGAAATAATCGTTCATATTTTCAAACGGATGCTTCATGATCATCATGCTCGTCAGTTCCAAGCCTTCCGGGTCGATCTGTTCAAACAAAGCGATATGATTTAATATCAACAATGCCAAGATGAAAATGACGATTCCAGATTTGCGGTAACTCCATTCCTTCGGCCACTGCCTCTTCATCATCACATGCAAGCCGATATAAATAAGAATAAGCGGTATCACAAAATAAAAACTTCCTGCTAAAAATAAAAAAAGATGGCTGAATGCTCTCCCTACGCTGCCTAAACCGGGCGTATCATCTTTCCCGGCAAGGGCGATGACGGAAAGCGTCAAAATCAAAATGCCGTATATTTCATATTTGAGCGTTGACGTCAGGGCGTTAGACTTTTTTCTTTTTGTCGCCAACTTGTTCACCCCCGGTGTCATTATACCACAAACTCTAATGATGAATATGGCGAAAATAAAAATAGCGAAAATCCCTTTAATAAGGAATAAACGCTATTTATCTCATGCCATTATGCATTTCATCGCAAGGTCGGCTTAATTGAAATCATCTGTCCCGGCGCATATTTTGGATTCAGATAATGCTGCGGATCCGCGCTGATCAGCCGTTCGATCATGACAAATTGGTCATTGTATCTGCGCACTTGAAACAACAATCCGTCAATCTCCATCTCTTCCAAAGGGATCGGCGCTTCCTCCATTCCTTTGAGCACTTCTTCAACGGGGTATGCCGTATAAAGCGTCATTGCATCATGCCTCCTTGCATGCGCCTTTCCTCGATTTTTTGATTCAGCACTTTCAGCGCCTCGCCGACCCCGCCGACTTGATCGATTAATCCATAATCGACCGCTTCTTGCCCGATAATGGTCGTGCCGATGTCCCGGGTCAGCTCTCCTGTCGTAAACATCAACTCTTTAAACTTCTGTTCCGTAATTCGAGAATGGGAAGTAACAAACCGCACGACTCTTTCCTGCATTTTATCCAAATATTCAAACGTTTGCGGCACGCCGATAACCAGCCCGTTTAATCGGATCGGATGAATCGTCATCGTCGCCGACTCGGCGATAATCGAATGATCTGCAGATACGGCGATCGGCACGCCAATGCTGTGTCCTCCGCCTAAAACGATCGTGACTGTCGGTTTCGTCAATGACGAGATCATCTCGGCAATCGCAAGCCCGGCCTCAACGTCTCCGCCTACCGTATTTAATATAATAAGAATCCCTTCAACTTTCGGGTTTTGTTCAGCGGCAACGAGTTGAGGAATAATATGCTCGTATTTTGTTGTTTTATTTTGCGGCGGCAGCACCATATGCCCTTCTACCTGCCCGATGATCGTGATGCAAAATATATTGGAGTCCGCAGTAACCGTCTCCGTCTGCCCAAGACTTTGAATGTTTTGCAATGTCTTATTGTTTTCAGCGTTCGGCGCCTGGGGCACTGTTTGCGGGTGCGCAGCAGGAGGATCCGGCTGGACGGGCGGCTGCGGCGGCGACGGATGGTCCGGAGGATTCGTTCGATTCACGTATCCGTTCATAGTTATTATCTCCTCTTTAATGAGTAATCGCTGATCGTAATCATCATTATTATGCAGGGGATCATGCAAATTTATTCTCATTTCCAAAAATGAAAAAAGCTTGCGCGCAGCTGGAAAGCTGCAGAGCAAGCAGTTAAAAAATAAGCAGCTGATCGGTGGAGAAGATCAGCTGCTTTAAGTGACTATGATATCGGACTAAACTTCCATGATAATGGGCAGTATCATTGGTCTTCTTTTGGTTTGTTCATATAAAAATCGTCCTAGTGCATCTTTAACATGGGTTTTTAAGGAAGCCCATTCGTTAACATTTTCGCTCATCAATTTATTTAATGTGTTGGACACAATCCGATTCGCTTCTTCCAAAAGAGGCTCTGATTCGCGCACGTACACGAAACCGCGCGAGATAATGTCTGGTCCTGACAGCACTTTTCCTTCTTGCTTGCTCAGCGTAACAACGACAACCAGAATTCCGTCTTGCGAAAGCAGCTTGC